>JBLHFL010000005.1:0-25862 GCA_047618105.1 Granulosicoccus sp. | reverse complement strand
GATCAAGAAGCACGCTTTGATGACAAGAAACGCAAACTGCAGTCGGGTGACGATCTGCAGCCGGGCGTTTTGAAGGTGGTCAAGGTGTATCTGGCGGTTAAACGCTACATACAGCCGGGTGACAAGATGGCCGGACGTCATGGTAACAAGGGTGTTATCTCGGTAATTATGCCGGTCGAAGACATGCCTTATGATGCCAAAGGCAACCCAGTTGATATCGTGCTTAACCCGCTCGGTGTGCCATCTCGGATGAACGTTGGCCAGATCTTGGAGACGCACCTAGGTGCCGCCGCCAAGGGTCTGGGTGACCAAATCAACGAGATGATGCTTGAACAGCGCAGCGCAGGCGATTTACGTGACTTTATGGACCAGATTTACAACCAATCTGGTACCGGTCATCGTACTGAAACCCTCGGTGAATTTTCCGATGCGGAAATCATGGAACTGGCAGGTAATCTGCGTGGTGGTGTACCTATCGCCACACCGGTCTTTGATGGCGCTAAAGAAGAAGAAGTTAAGGGTCTGTTACGTTTAGCTGGCATGGATGACAGCGGTCAGATCCAATTGTGGGATGGCCGTACTGGCGACCTATTCGAAAACAAAACGACTGTCGGTTACATGTACATGCTCAAGTTGAACCACTTAGTGGATGACAAGATGCATGCTCGTTCAACTGGCTCATACAGTCTGGTAACACAACAGCCATTGGGCGGTAAAGCGCAATTTGGTGGTCAACGATTTGGTGAAATGGAAGTGTGGGCCCTAGAAGCTTATGGTGCCGCTTACACCTTGCAGGAAATGTTGACAGTGAAGTCAGATGACGTGAATGGCCGTACGAAAATGTATAAGAGCATTGTCGATGGTGATCACCGTATGGAACCTGGTATGCCGGAATCTTTCAACGTATTGGTGAAAGAGATCCGCTCGCTGGGTATCGATATGGAGCTGGAAAACGAAGAGTAATTGAATGGGCAGCCTTCGGGCTGCCCGGTTGCCAACTCCCTGCGGAGCGGAAACATGAAAGACTTACTAAACCTGCTGAAAACACAAGGCCAGGCCGAAGAATTCGATTCGATCCGAATCGGACTGGCATCACCGGACATGATTCGTTCATGGTCTTTCGGTGAAGTGAAGAAGCCGGAAACTATTAATTACCGTACGTTCAAACCTGAGCGAGATGGTTTGTTCTGCGCGCGTATCTTTGGTCCAATCAAAGATTACGAATGCCTCTGTGGCAAATATAAGCGTCTGAAGCATCGTGGTGTGATTTGCGAGAAGTGTGGCGTTGAAGTCACTCAGGCCAAGGTGCGACGTGAGCGGATGGGCCATATTGAATTGGCGGCTCCGGTTGCGCACATCTGGTTTTTGAAATCACTGCCATCGCGTATTGGTTTGATGTTGGATATGACCCTGCGTGATATCGAGCGGATACTCTATTACGAAAGCTTTGTGGTTATTGATCCGGGCTTGACCAGCCTGGAGCGCGGTCAATTGCTGACCGATGAAGAATACTATGAGTCGATCGAAGAGTTCGGCGATGACTTCGATGCCCGCATGGGTGCCGAGGCTGTGCAGCGTCTGCTGGAAGCCATGGATTTGGAAGGTGAGATTTCTACCTTGCGCGAAGAAATTCCCGCAACCAACTCCGAAACCAAGATCAAGAAACTGTCCAAGCGTCTGAAACTGCTCGAAGCCTTCCATAAGTCGGGCAACTTGCCGCAGTGGATGGTGTTGACGGTTCTACCTGTGTTACCACCGGATTTACGTCCCCTGGTACCGCTTGACGGTGGCCGTTTTGCAACCTCCGATCTCAACGACCTGTATCGCCGGGTGATTAACCGTAACAACCGCTTAAAGCGCTTGTTAGAGTTGTCTGCTCCGGACATCATCGTGCGCAACGAAAAGCGTATGTTGCAAGAGTCAGTCGATGCTTTGCTCGATAACGGTCGTCGCGGCCGAGCCATTACCGGCTCTAACCGTCGTCCGTTGAAGTCGCTTGCCGATATGATCAAGGGTAAGCAGGGTCGTTTCCGACAAAACCTTTTGGGTAAGCGAGTCGATTATTCAGGTCGTTCGGTTATCGTGGTAGGACCAACATTGCGTTTGCATCAATGTGGTTTGCCGAAGAAAATGGCCTTGGAACTTTTCAAGCCGTTTATCTTTAGCAAGTTGGAGCATCGCGGTCTGGCAACTACGATCAAGGCTGCTAAAAAGATGGTTGAGCGCGAAGAGCCGATCGTTTGGGATATCCTTGACGACGTAATTCGTGAACATCCGGTCTTGTTGAACCGTGCCCCGACCCTTCACCGTTTGGGTATCCAAGCGTTTGAACCGGTGTTGATTGAAGGCAAGGCGATCAACCTGCATCCCCTCGTTTGTGCGGCCTACAACGCCGACTTCGACGGTGACCAGATGGCCGTGCATATTCCGTTGACCATTGAAGCACAATTGGAATCCCGTGCCTTGATGATGTCGACGAACAACATCCTATCACCGGCCTCCGGTGAGCCTATTATCGTTCCGTCGCAGGACGTTGTATTGGGTCTGTACTACATGACTCGTGCGCGTATCAATGCCAAGGGCGAAGGCATGGTGTTTTCGAACATCGAAGAAGTCCAGCGCGCCTATGGTGCCGAGCAGGTCGCCCTGCAGGCCATCGTTAAGGTCCGTATTCGCCAGGTTTTGATCGGTGATGATGGCGCTCGAGTCGAGAAGATTGCGATTGAAGACACCACAGTCGGACGTGCAATCCTGTTTTCTATCGCGCCCGACGGTATGCCATTTGACATGGTGAACCAGCCGATGAAGAAGAAAGCCATTTCCGGTTTGCTCAACGAGTGCTATCGCTCGGTTGGACTGAAGGAAACGGTGGTCTTTGCCGACCAGGTTATGTACATGGGCTTCAACTACGCGACTAAATCCGGTTCTTCAATTGGTGTGAATGACTTTGTTATTCCAAAAGCCAAGTACGTGATACTCGGCGCAGCCGAAGCGGAAGTTCAGGAAGTTGAAGAACAATTTGCTCAGGGTCTCATCACCCAGGGTGAAAAATACAACAAGGTGGTCGATCTCTGGTCACGTGCCAATGACCAAATTGCCAAGGCGATGATGGAAGGAATCTCTCGGGAATTCACCATCGACCGTCACGGTAACGAAGTTGAGCAGGACTCGTTTAACGCTGTCTTTATGATGGCCGATTCCGGTGCTCGAGGCAGCGCGACGCAGATTCGTCAGCTCGCCGGCATGCGAGGCCTGATGGCTAAGCCAGATGGCTCGATCATCGAAAACCCAATTAAGGCAAACTTCCGCGAAGGCCTGTCGGTAGGTGAATACTTCATCTCCACTCACGGCGCGCGAAAAGGTTTGGCCGATACGGCACTGAAAACGGCATCGTCGGGTTACCTGACGCGTCGTTTAGTAGATGTAGCGCAAGACGTGGTTGTAACCGAAGAAGATTGTGGCACCCAGGAAGGTATTATCCTGGAGCCAGTGATCGACGGCGGCGATATCGTCTTTCCATTGAGTAAGCAGGTATTGGGTCGAGTCAATGCGGTCGATATTATCGATCCGACGACCGACGAGATCGTCATCCCTGCAGGCACCATGCTCGATGAGAAATGGATTGAACGCATTGACCAGCTCGGTGTCGATATCATTAAGGTACGCTCATCCATCTCGTGTGAGACACGCTTTGGTATCTGTGCCCAGTGTTATGGACGTGACCTGGCCCGTGGCCATCGGATCAATATCGGCGAAGCGGTCGGTATTATTGCCGCTCAGTCAATCGGTGAGCCCGGAACTCAGCTGACGATGCGGACCTTCCACATCGGCGGCGCGGCATCCAGTTCTTCTGCGATCGATAACGTCCAGATCAGTCATGGCGGCAGCGTGCATCTGCACAACGTCAAGACGGTTGTCCGTGAAGACGGTCATCTGGTTGTGGTAAGCCGTTCAGGCCTCTTGGCTGTTGCAGATGAGCATGGTCGTGAGCGTGAGCGTTATAAGCTGCCTTATGGCTCTGTGGTCAGCGTTAAAGACGGCGCCAAGGTCGATTCAGGCGAGGTTGTGGTCCGTTGGGATCCGCACACTCACCCCATCGTGTCGGAAGTGGCCGGTACCATCCAATTTATTGGCATGGACGAAGGCAGCACGATTAACCGCAAGGTCGATGATCTAACCGGTGTCAGCACCGTTGAGATCATCCCTCAGGCTCAGCGTAATGCCCTCGGTAAAGAAATTCGTCCGATGATTAAGCTGGTCGACGATGAAGGTCGTGACATATTGATCGGCAGCACCAATCAGCCGGTACAGTACTTCCTGCCAGACAACGCGCTGTTAAATCTGCATGACCGAGCAGCGGTTAAAGTCGGTGACGTGTTGGCACGTATTCCTCAGGCCAGCAGTGGTAACAAAGATATTACCGGTGGTTTGCCACGGGTTGCGGATCTTTTCGAAGCTCGAAAGCCGAAAGAATCAGCCATATTGGCGGAAATGTCCGGTACCTTTACCTTCGGTAAAGAGACCAAGGGCAAGAAGCGTATTATGATCACCCCGCACGATGGTTCTGAGCCGTATGAGGAATTGATTCCGAAATGGCGCCAGATGAACGTGTTCGAAGGTGAGAACGTCGAAAAAGGCGAAGTACTGTCTGACGGCCCTATGAACCCGCATGATATCTTGCGTGTGCTCGGGGTTGAAGCCTTGGCAAAGTATGTCGTCAAGGAAATTCAGGAAGTATACCGACTCCAGGGTGTTGTCATTAACGACAAGCACATTGAAGTCATTTGTCGTCAAATGCTGCGTAAAGCATTGATTACCGACAGTGGGCAGACCAATTTCATCAAGGGCGACCAAGTTGAATTTATGCAGCTGCTGGAAGGTAATGACTTAGCGGTCACTGAAGATAAGCAGATCGCTAAATTTGAGCGTGTGTTGCTGGGTATCACCAAGGCATCATTGGCCACCGAGTCCTTTATCTCTGCCGCATCGTTCCAGGAAACGACGCGCGTATTGACCGAGGGCGCGGTAACCGGCAAACGCGATTATTTACGCGGTCTGAAAGAAAACGTAGTGGTAGGTCGTTTGATTCCTGCCGGTACCGGTCTTGCGTATCACGCTGAACGTAAGAAAAGACGTCTTGAACGAACTACGGCCAAACCGACGATCAGTGCATCGGAAGTGGAAGCTGCGCTCAGTCAGGCGTTAAATAAGTAGAAAGCAGGGGGGTGTTTGATCGGTGTTCGAGAGCCGATTAAACGCTTTCTGTTGACTACTAATTGTGCGATAACGTAGAATCGCGCACCTTTCCCGGGTTCGGTGGATTTTCCATCGTTTCTGGGCAATGTCATGAGAAGTGAAATCAGAGAAGAGGCTTAAATGGCTACAATTAACCAGCTCGTTCGTCAACCGCGCAAGCGCGTGACAGAAGCAAGCGCCGTACGGGCTCTAGAAGCGTGCCCCCAACGCCGCGGTGTGTGTACTCGCGTATACACAACTACACCTAAGAAACCAAACTCGGCTTTACGTAAAGTATGTCGTGTGCGGTTAACCAACGGTTACGAAGTATCTTCGTATATCGGCGGTGAAGGCCATAACCTGCAGGAACACAGTGTTGTGCTGATCCGTGGTGGTCGAGTAAAAGACCTACCTGGTGTTCGTTATCATACGGTTCGTGGTGCTTTGGATACGTCCGGCGTCAACAATCGTAAGAAAGCACGCTCTAAGTACGGTACTAAACGACCTAAGGGTTAATATTTTATCTATCCAGTCTCAGAATAAGCAGTAAGGCTGAGTGCGGTACGCAGTTCCTAACGGAAGTCCGTAACCGAATTTCAGATCTGCCTGAAGACCTAAATTAAGGGGCTTATCAATGCCAAGAAGACGCGTCGCTGCGAAGCGTGAAATCCTGCCAGATCCAAAATTTGGCAACACCCAGTTGGCTAAGTTCATGAACCACGTGATGGTTGATGGCAAGAAGTCAATTGCGGAAAAAATCGTTTACGGTGCTTTAGATATCGTAAAAGACAAGGGTCATGAAAACCCTCTCGAACTTTTCGCCAAATCACTCGAAAGTATCGCGCCACTGGTTGAGGTTAAATCTCGCCGTGTTGGTGGTGCTACTTACCAGGTTCCTGTCGAAGTTCGTCCTTCCCGTCGTGAAGCGCTTGCCATGCGTTGGTTGGTCGATGCTTCACGTGGTCGTGGCGAAAAAAGTATGCGTCAACGTCTTGCCGGTGAATTGTTAGATTCAGCAGATGGCAAAGGTTCCGCGGTTAAAAAACGTGAAGACGTGCATCGTATGGCTGAAGCCAACAAAGCATTCTCTCATTATCGCTTCTAATTCACTGGATACGGAGATAGAGTCGTGGCTCGCAAAACTCCTTTAGAACGATACCGAAATATCGGTATCGTAGCGCATGTAGACGCTGGTAAGACAACAACTACAGAGCGCGTCCTTTTCTACACCGGTATTTCTCATAAAATCGGTGAGGTGCACGATGGTGCAGCGACAATGGACTGGATGGAACAAGAGCAGGAACGTGGTATTACCATTACTTCTGCTGCAACTACCTGCTTTTGGCAAGGTATGGGCAAGCAATTCCAAGAACATCGGATCAATATCATTGATACGCCCGGCCACGTTGACTTCACCATTGAAGTTGAACGTTCGCTGCGCGTACTCGATGGTGCGGTCGTTGTGCTTTGTGCTTCCTCTGGCGTGCAACCGCAAACGGAAACTGTATGGCGTCAAGCCAATAAATACGAAGTTCCGCGTATGGTGTTCGTCAACAAGATGGACCGTGCCGGCGCCGACTTTCTGTTCGTTTTAGAGCAGATGAAAGATCGCTTGGGTGCCAACGCTATTGCTATGCAATTGCCTATTGGTGCCGAGGACGATTTCATCGGTGTAATTGACCTCGTATTAATGAAAGCTATTCACTGGAATATGGAAGACCAGGGTATGACTTTCGAATACGGAGATATTCCAGCCGACATGGCCGACATTTCTGCTGAGTACCGTCTGAAATTGGTTGAGGCTGCCGCCGAAGCCAACGATGAGCTGATGGAAAAGTACATGGAAACTGAAACCTTGTCGGTCGAAGACCTCAAGATCGGTTTGCGTGCTCGTACCATCGCCGGTGAGATTGTCTTGACCCATTGTGGTTCTGCATTCAAGAACAAGGGTGTGCAAGCGGTTCTCGACAGTGTGATCGAATACATGCCGTCACCGACTCAGGTTAAGCCAATCGAAGGTATATTAGACGATGGCGTAACGCACGAAGCCGTTGCCGCGTCCGATGATGTGCCTTTCGCGGCACTGGCTTTCAAGATTGCCACCGACCCATTCGTGGGTACTTTGACCTTTGTCCGTGTATACGGCGGGGTATTGAAGTCCGGTGATGCGGTATTTAACTCGGTTCGTGGTAAGAAAGACCGAGTTGGCCGTATGGTGCAGATGCACGCCAACAACCGTGAAGAGATTAAAGAGCTACGGGCTGGTGATATCGGTGCGTTAATCGGCGTGAAAGATGTGACCACTGGGGACACCTTCTGTGACCCGAGCCACATCATCACGTTGGAGCGTATGGACTTTCCGGAGCCGGTCATCTCGGTCGCTGTTGAACCAAAGACCAAGGCCGACCAAGAGAAAATGGGCGTTGCTTTGGGTAAGTTGGCTCAAGAAGATCCTTCTTTCCGGGTTCACACCGACGAAGAAACCGCACAAACGATCATTGGTGGCCAGGGTGAATTGCACCTTGATATCATTGTTGACCGTATGAAGCGTGAATTCAAAGTAGAATGTAATGTTGGTGCGCCACAAGTGGCTTACCGAGAGCGCATTCGTGAATCGGCCGAAATTGACTCTAAGTTCGCTCGTCAGTCGGGCGGTCGTGGTCAGTACGGTCACGTGGTTATTCGCTTTGAACCTGCTGAAGATCCAAACGCCGAAGGCCTCGTTTTTGTAAACGAAGTGGTCGGTGGTACGGTGCCGAAGGAATACATTCCTGCTGTTCAGAAGGGTATTGAAGAGCAGATGAAGAATGGTATTTTGGCTGGTTATCCGTTGCTTGGTCTGAAAGCGACATTGATTGATGGTTCCTATCACGATGTCGACTCAAACGAGATGGCGTTTAAGATCTCTGCCTCGATGGCCGTTAAAAAGCTGAAAGAGAGAGCGAATCCGGCCCTATTGGAGCCCGTCATGCAGGTTGAAGTTGTTACACCTGAAGACTACATGGGCGACGTTATGGGCGACTTGAACCGTCGTCGTGGCACACTGCAAGGTATGGGTGATGGTCCGACAGGTAAGGTCATTGACGCAGAAGTACCGCTTTCCGAAATGTTCGGTTATGCAACGTCTTTGCGCTCTATGTCTCAAGGTCGAGCGTCTTATACAATGGAATTTGCAGCTTATAAAGAAGCTCCAAACAACGTTGTTGAATCTATCATTAAAAAATCGTAATTAGCTAAGCTAGTGCTAACTTTAGAGGAAATACCAAATGGGTAAGGCTACATTTGAACGAGTTAAGCCCCACGTAAACGTGGGCACAATCGGTCACGTTGACCATGGTAAAACTACTTTGACTGCGGCTTTAACTCGCGTATGTGCAGAGACTTGGGGCGGCTCATTCGTTGCTTTTGACGGCATTGATAATGCACCGGAAGAGCGTGAGCGTGGTATCACCATCTCTACCTCACACGTTGAGTACAACTCGCCTGCGCGTCACTATGCGCACGTTGACTGTCCTGGACACGCCGATTATGTGAAAAACATGATTACTGGTGCTGCTCAGATGGATGGCGCGATCTTGGTTTGTTCAGCTGCTGATGGCCCTATGCCACAAACGCGTGAGCACATCCTGTTGTCCCGTCAGGTTGGCGTACCGTACATCGTTGTGTTCCTGAACAAGGCTGACATGGTCGATGACGAAGAGTTATTAGAGCTGGTCGAAATGGAAGTTCGTGACCTGTTGTCACAGTACGAATTCCCAGGTGACGACACGCCTATCATCATCGGTTCCGCACTGATGGCATTGGAAGGCAAAGACGACAACGAAATGGGCACTACCGCTGTTCGTAAACTGGTTGAATGCTTGGATTCTTATATCCCTGAGCCAGTTCGCGCCATCGACCAGCCTTTCTTGTTGCCGATCGAAGATGTTTTCTCAATCTCTGGTCGTGGCACCGTGGTTACAGGTCGTGTTGAACGCGGCATCGTAAACACCGGTAACGAAGTTCAGATCATCGGTATTCGCGCCACTACAACTTCTGTTGTTACGGGTGTTGAAATGTTCCGTAAACTGCTTGACGAAGGTCGTGCAGGCGAGAACATCGGTGCGTTATTGCGTGGTACTAAGCGTGATGACGTAGAGCGTGGCCAAGTATTAGCGAAGCCAGGTTCTATCACTCCGCACACAGTTTTCGAATCTGAAATCTATGTGTTGAGCAAAGAAGAAGGCGGACGTCATACTCCTTTCTTCAAGGGCTACCGTCCACAGTTCTACTTCCGTACAACCGACGTAACGGGTGCGTGTGAACTGCCAGAAGGCGTAGAAATGGTTATGCCAGGTGACAACGTTAAGATGGTTGTGACTCTGATCTCTCCAATCGCGATGGATGAAGGCTTGCGCTTCGCCATTCGTGAAGGCGGCCGTACTGTTGGCGCCGGTGTTGTTGCTAAAATCATCGAGTAATCGATAATACGGTAATAACAAAAAAGAGCGCTTCGGCGCTCTTTTTTTTTGCCGGTTATAAACGGTGCAGCCCGCTACATTTAAAATACCCCCCCCCACCTTTACCTGTCCAAAGGCCCCTCAGTATTGTGCTCTAACCCCTGTTTGCTGTTATCTGTTAAAGTCATACGTCTAAGGTTGTTTGAACTACCGTAATCCTATTCCGCCTAGTGGTTAATATTCAGTTAGGTTGTAAAAATCATAAGGTAAAAGCCCCATGAAAAGAGCCTGTCCGATCGTTTATCGAGAGTCTGCTATGGGGGTTGAGATCCTGGTGTTTACCCAAGCTACCGCTGGAAAGCAGCTGGTTACCGGACTCATCGGTGCCAAAGAGACCTTGGCGGCGTCCTGTGTGCGCTCACTGCGCCAAGCTTCGGGTCTTAAAGGCAAAGCCAAGCGCTATATTGGCAAGGAACTGATGGCGGCAGTCGACGCGACCTATGGCTTTTACTTGATGGAAACCGACCCCATCCAGGAGGAGCTATGGCAGATCCCCGACGGCATCGACGACGGCGACCCAAAGGAGTTTTTCTGGCTGCGGATAGACCAACCTTTGGGCGATGAGTGGCAACCCATCTATCACGAGCTATTTAGTTATATTCAACGGCATTTTAATCTATTACCCGACGCGTCCATCTAACCGCCTGGCTCTCGGAGGGGGGTAACGGCCTATAGGGTTGAGCTGCTATTGCATTTGGCGCCTAGCATTATAGGTCAGCGTCATTGCGCCTAGATTAGTGGGTTAAATATGGGCCCGCAGCATCAAAAAACTCCACCCTGTCCTGTCTGCACCTGCTTTATTATCCGTAATCCGCTAATATCGATACTACAATTAAAGTGGTGATTACGGATTGGTAGTCGTAAGCCCAATAATAATTATAAGGAGACTCCTCGTCTAATGACTCATCTTGCGCAGCGACTAAACAATGTTCTCGAAGCTCGGCCATTCGATACCTTGGGTGTTTTCCCGCAGTATAAGGCATGGTTAATACGAGTCTTCCTTCCGGGTGCTGCTCGCGTCAAGGTCTTGTCCATCGATGGCACAGTCGATTACGGAGAGATGAATCAGGTTGATCTACTCGGTCTGTTCGAATTGCGCGTTGAAGGCGCTGAGAAGCCGGTGTATAGCCTCCAGGTAGAGAAGGGAAAGAACGCTTGGCGTGTCGTGGACGCCTACCAGTTCACCGAGCGAGCCCTCGAGGACTTCCCATGCAGTTCAGACACTCTCTATAAGACGATGGGCGCTCAGTTGTGCGGCACCCAAACTACCCAAGGACCGATGCAAGGCGTGCGCTTTGCTGTCTATGCCCCCAATGCACGTTCGGTCAGTGTGATCGGCGATTTCAACCATTGGGATGGTCGGATACATCCGATGCAAAGCAGTGAAGACGGCATTTGGCGCCTGTTTGTGCCGGAAATCGCTGCTGGCGCCAAGTACAAATTCGAATTAAAGGACATGCGCGAGCACCAGTTGCCGCACAAGTCCGATCCTTATAACTTCTATTGCGCCCAATATCCGGAATTTAATTCCATTGTCTTTGATCACAGCCAGTATCCGTGGCAGGACCAGGCCTGGCAAACACGCGACATTGTTGCGGCAACCAAGGCACCAATGTCGACCTATGAGCTGCATGTTGGGTCGTGGCGCCATATAGAAGGTCGCCCCATGACTTACCGCGAACTGGCCGACCATCTGATTCCTTATCTCTGTGAAATGAACTTCAGCCACGTCGAATTCGTACCAATCAGTGAGCATCCATTCGATGGCAGTTGGGGATACCAGCCATTAGGGCTTTTTGCGCCGACCAGCCGATATGGTACGCCCGATGACTTCAAGTATTTTGTCGACCAATGCCATCAACAAAATATCGCGGTTCTGGTCGATTGGGTACCAGCCCATTTCCCCTCTGATACTCATGGCCTGGCGCGTTTCGATGGTACAGCTCTCTATGAGTATGAGGATCCGCAACGCGGTTGGCACCCGGACTGGAACTCCTATATTTACGATTTTGGGCGCTTCACTGTGCGCGACTTCCTGATCTCATCGGCCTTGGTTTGGCTCGATTATTTCCACATTGACGGCCTACGAGTCGACGCCGTCGCCTCAATGCTTTACCTAGACTACTCGCGCGATAGTGGCGAGTGGGTCCCGAACGTAAATGGTGGCAACCACAATTACGAGGCCATTGAACTGGTCAAGCGTTTCAATACCACTGTCTATGGCCGGTTCCCGAAGGCCATCACCATTGCCGAGGAGTCGACCGCCTTTGATGGCGTTACCCGGCCGGTATTCGCCGGCGGCTTGGGTTTTGGGTTCAAATGGAATATGGGTTGGATGCACGACTCGCTCGAATACATTGGCCGTGACCCGGTGCATCGCGCCTATCACCATGATGAATTGACCTTTTCGATGGTCTATTCCTTTAACGAGAACTTCGTCCTGCCCCTGTCCCATGATGAGGTCGTGCACGGTAAGGGCTCCATCCTGGCTCGGATGCCGGGCGATGAATGGCAAAAAACCGCCAACTTGCGAGCCTATTATGGCTATATGTACGGCCACCCGGGCAAAAAACTAAACTTTATGGGCAACGAATTCGCCCAAGGTATTGAGTGGAACCATCAGGCCCAGCTGGATTGGTACCTGTTACAGTTTGAACGTCATAGCGGCATGCAAAACCTATTTAAGGACCTAAATCGGTTGCATCGGGATGAGGCCGCCCTGCATCAACGTGACTGCGATCCGAGTGGCTTCCGTTGGTTGAACCACAGCGACTCGGCTGCCAGTGTGTTCAGCTTTGCCCGCTTTGGCGATCAGGGTGAAGTGGTACTGGTGATTTCGAATATGACACCCACTCCTCATGCCCGCTACCGAATCGGTGTACCCAGTGCCGGACAATATGAAGTTATCCTTAATACCGACTCGCATTTCTATGGCGGAAGCAATTATCATATCGGCAATCTATATGACAGCACCCATGAACCGGCCAACGGGCTAGAATTTTCATTGGATATTAGCGTGCCGCCATTGGCGACCATTTTTTTGAAATTAATATAAGGCCTAAAGGGTAACCTAGGGTATGGGTTATTCGCACGATAGGAGAGAAGGTTACCTATGATGACTCGAGTAAGTCCGGTGACGGGCGTAAGTGCAGGGAGGTCCTTACCGCTGGGCCTCAAGGTCTTAAGTAATGGTGTTAATTTCGCCGTGTACGCGCCACTGGCTCAGGGTATTGAAGTCTGCCTATTCGATGAACAGGACAACGAGCTGAGTCGGCATCGCCTCCCGTCGCGCACCGGGGATGTTTGGCACGGCCACATCGACGGGATGTTGGCGGGACGGCGCTACGGTTATCGCGCCTATGGCCCCTTTGAACCGATCAATGGACTCTGGTTTAATCCCCATAAGGTAATTATCGACCCCTATGCACCGGAAATATCGGGCCCGTTAACGGCCAATGCCTATCTTTTTGCGCACGATACCGAGGTCCAAGGCGACTTTGTGATGGATCTGAAGGATAACGCCAAGCACGTTCCGAAAGGGCGTATACCGGGTCAAATGCCGTTCCAATGGACCGCCGAGTCGCCACACATCAGTTGGCGAGAAACGTTAATATATGAGTGCCATGTTAAGGGCTTTAGCCAAAAGAACTTGGCCATCCCCGAAGACATACGTGGCACCTATTTGGGTCTGGCGCATCCGGCCAGCATTGAACATCTGCAGCGCCTGGGCATCACGTCGGTCGAACTCCTGCCCTGTTTTGCCTTTATGCCCGAACACCGTCTCAATGACCTCGATCTGACCAACTATTGGGGCTATAACCCGGCGTTGTTCTTTGCGCCGGAGCCGCGTTATGCCCACCAAGATGCGGTAACCGAGTTTAAGACCATGGTTAATGCCCTGCACCAGGCCGGCATTGAGGTGATCCTCGATGTGGTTTACAACCACACCGCCGAAGGCGGCATGTTGGGCCCGGTCATTGCCAATAAGGGCCTGCATCCGCGCAGTTTTTATCGCTATTTTGAGGACAATTATAGCCATTACATCGATAACTCCGGCTGTGGCAATTCGGTTAATAGCCACCATCCCTATGCGTTGAAATTGATTCTCGACAGCATGCGGCACTGGATGAACGAATATCGGGTCGATGGCTTTCGCTTCGATTTAGCGGCCAGTCTCGGACGCGAAAAATGGGACTTCTCGCCCGAAGCCACCTTTTTTAAGGCTATAATGCAGGACCCCGTTCTGTCCGCGGCCAAACTGATTGCCGAGCCTTGGGATATAGGTCGGCACGGCTATCAATTGGGTCATTTCCCAGAAAATTGGTACGAATGTAACGACAAGTTTCGCGACACGGTACGCCAGTTTTGGCGCGGCGATCAGGGTGTAACCGGCGACTTTGCTACCCGCCTGATGGGCTCCAGTGATGTCTTTCACAAAGGCGCCATGGGCTATTCAGCGACCATTAACTACGTCACCTACCACGATGGCTACACCCTGCACGACCTGGTCTCCTACAACAATCGACACAATGAGGCCAACCAAGAGCACAATATGGACGGCCACGGCAATAACCTGAGTTCCAATCACGGTGTCGAGGGCGAAACCAACGACCCGCAAATTGTCGAGCGGCGCGCCCGGCAGAAACGTAATTTCATCGCCACCCTGATGATGTCCCAGGGTGCGGTGCATTTTCTCGGCGGTGATGAGCTGGGCCGGACTCAGCGCGGCAATAACAACGCCTATTGCCAGGATAACGATATCAGCTGGTATCAATGGGACGAACGCGATATCCAGCTCGAAGCCTTTACTCGGCAGGTCATCGCGTTGCGCAAAAGCAGTTCCTTGTTCAGCGACATGGTGCTCAAGGGCCAGCTGAATTTCCAGTCGCCCTTTTCATCCGATGAGGTGCACTGGTATCGGCCGGACGGCTATGTCATGGAGATCAAGGACTGGCATGACCCGAAAACCCAGTCGTTCGCCATGCTGTTATCCAGTGACATTAAGAACCCAGCGGTAAATTTGCACCTCTGTGATGAGTATTACTTGGTGATCTTCAATGCCAGCGCTGCCGATATGGAGTTTACCCTGCCGGCTAATCCGATCAGTGGTTGGGTCACCCTGTGCGATACGGCGCGGAATAATGGCCTGCTGCCTGAGGAGCCGCCGATTGTTAAGGGTGCGTATCTGTTGCTGGCCCAATCCGTGGTTGTCCTGGGCAAGGCCTATTCGTCCTGAACAGCGCACCTACAGCGGGTTTGTGTCGGTGCGATGCACGCTCTATACTGCGCCGTTCCGATACGCTAACTCGAATGTGACCGCCTCATGTCTATCAGCAACGCCATTGTTCATCAATTTTTCCGTAACAGCACCACCAACGCCCTGCAGCTGCGTGCCGATGAGCTTGGCATTGATGAGCCGTTGCACGACCTCCTAGGTCAGGTTAAGACCGCCTTCTATAATCGCAGCAACAAGCAGTATGGCCGCTTCAGTGACGAGGCCGGGCACGTCAAGGCCTTGGCCGGCCAATGGGTGAATCGTGGCCTGGGCTTTGTCACCCTAACCGAGCAGTGGATGAAGCACTTGCAAACGGAATTGATTGCTCGTGAGTTGGACATCGAGGGTTATTGGCTGTTTGCGCAAGAGACGTTGGAGCAGGGTGACCAGCTGTGGTTCTTTCACTTTAAACACAAGCCCGGACTGTATCTCAGCCATGACTTGGACCTGGGCGACGCAGCGATGATCGATTTTAGTCGTTTAGGCTTCGGCGGCGTCATAGACTTGGCGGCCTTGGCACGAAAAGATGCGCAATATTTGACGGTTAGCTTCGGTTTCGGTGATCGAGCCCTGCAGGTGGCATTACTCGATGTGGTTAATTTCGTCGATACCTTGGACACCTCGGTCGACACCGACCGCTTTATGGCCATCGTGAAGGCCTACAGCGAGACCTTGCCTACTGACAAATGCGCCAATTATCGCCGTAAGGCCATCGAATACTGTACTGAACAAGACAAGCTGGGTGAGACGGTGGTGTGCAACGACATATCCGTGGCGCTGGCCAGTGCTCAGGATCCCGCCCGGTCGGAAAGCCTGGTGACCTTTATGCAGCAGACTGAGCCTGAGGCGAAAGCGGAATTTATCCCAGATCGGAAAAGCCTGAAAAAATACCTGCGCTACACCGGCAAAAGCAAAGAAGTCTCGATCAGTTTCAGTAATGATATTCTCGGCAAGAACGTTAATTTCAATCCGGAAAACGAATCGCTCACCATCACCAATTTGCCGGCAGCCTTGCTCAAACAGCTGAAAGAAGAATTAGGTCAGCTGTAACTCAACCCATTGTGCACGAGAGCGACTATGACCAATAATGATGTACTACGTCGAATACGCTATATTTTTAGCCTGACCGATAAGAAGATGATTGCCCTGTTTGCCGCCGGTGGTCTGGAGGCGACTCGCGCCGACGTCAGCCAATGGTTGAAAAAAGATGAGGATCCGGATTTTCAGAAATGTACCGATCTCAAACTCGCACGCTTTCTGAACGGTTTTATCATTGAGCATCGCGGTAAGAAAGAGGGCGAGGAGCCCGTGGCCGAAACGCGCTTGACCAATAATATTATTTTCCGAAAACTGAAAATCGCGCTTAATCTGACCTCGACCGACATACTGGCCCTGCTGCAGGAGACCAACTTCCGCCTCGGCAAGTCTGAGCTGTCGGCCTTTTTCCGCAAACCGACCCATGTTCTGTATCGCGAGTGCCAAGACCAGATATTGCGCAATTTCCTCCAGGCCCTATTGCATAAGCATCATAAACCCCAGCCCTAAAGCTCAGTCCTGAACCCGGCCGCGCAGCGCCTTGGTCTTGCCGTTTTGGGTTTTGCTGTCCATGCGCCGACGTTGAGACCCACGCGTCGGTTTGGTGGCTCGACGCGCCTTCTGCACGACGCCAGCACCCTGAATCAGCTGCTTCAAACGACTGAAGGCCTCGGCTCGGTTTTTTTCTTGGGTGCGAAAGGTCTGGGACTTGATTACCACAACGCCCTCGCTGGTGATCCGACTGTCGTTCAGCGCCAGCAAGCGCGCCTTATAGAACTCTGGTAGGGAGGACGCCTGGATATCAAAGCGCAGGTGAATGGCGCTGGAAACCTTGTTGACGTTTTGCCCGCCCGCGCCTTGCGCCCGAATGGCGTTCAGTTCAATTTCATCGTCGCCGAGAGCGATATTTGCCGTAATCAATAACACACTATTGTTCATCTAGGGGCTGAGTCGCCAGTTTACCAGAGCTCGGTGCCGGCTGCCGGCGAAAAATTATCTCGCCGACCCCGAGCATGCCTTTTAGCTGCCCTTATGCAAATGTTCGGCCCAAAGGCGATACTGCTCCAAGCACTCGGCATTTGCCAGTGCCGATAGGTTTTGCGGTGCCTCGCCACGCAGTATTTGGGTCACCGCCAATTCCACCTTTTTGCCCGACCGGGTATAGGGAATGGCCTCGACCGCAAGAATATGGCTGGGCACATGGCGCGGCGTGGTGTTGCTGCGAATCGCCTGACGGATACGCTGACGCAGTCCATCGTCGAGCACAATAGTGGGCGCTAGCTCAACAAAGAGCACCACCTCGACATCGTCTGTCGTGGCGCGGCCAACGACCAACGAGTCGGCTATTTCGGCCAAGCCATCTACCTGGCGGTAGATTTCGGCCGTGCCGATGCGCACCCCGCCCGGATTCAGCGTGGTATCACTGCGGCCCAAAATCACCACCTGGCCCTGGTCATCTATACTGCAGAAGTCACCCTGTGCCCAAACGCCGGGAAAGCGTTCAAAATAGGCGGCATGGTAGCGGCGATTTTGATCGTCCTGCCAGAATCCCAATGGCATGCAGGGTGCCGGCGCGGTGCACACCAGCTCTCCGCGTTGATCGATTACCGCCTGACCATCATCGTTCCACGACTCAATCGCCATGCCCAGGTTGGCCGCTTGGATCTTGCCGCGCCGTACCGGCTGCCAAGGATTGCCGCCGACAAAACAGGACACTATATCAGTGCCACCGGAAATTGAATGCAGCATCAAGTCTTGCTTGATGGCTTGGTACACCCAGTCAAAGTCTTCTGGCGCCAAAGGCGAACCAGTGGAGAACACGGTGCGCAGGGCACTGAGATCGAGATCGTCGGTGATCAACTGTTGGCTGCGACAGGCCGCCAAAAATTTGGCGCTGGTGCCGAAGTGAGTAAAGCCATGCCGGGCCGCTAACTGCCAAAGAACCGTCGGCCCCGGGTACATTGGATTGCCATCATAGAGTACCAGGGTCGCTCCGGTGACCAGACCCGAGGCCAACCAATTCCACATCATCCAGCCGGTGGTGGTGAAATAGAAGAAGACCGACTCGTTGGACAGATCGGCGTGCAGGCGAAGCTCCTTGATATGTTGCAGCAGGGTACCGCCCGCACCGTGCACGATGCACTTGGGTTTGCCGGTGGTACCGGAGGAAAAGAGAATGTATAGGGGCTGATTAAAGGGCCAGCGGCGCAACTCAGGTACGGCGCGATCACCCTGTACTAGGCTGGCAAAGTCGACGCTGTTGGCCAGTGCGGGCGCATCGGGTAGCACGGCGACACTGATCAGGTGCGTCACCGACGGTATCGCGCTGCGCAGCTGTGTGACCACCTCATGGCGCTCATAGGTTTTACCGCCATATTGGTAGCCATTACCGGCCAGCATCACCTTGGGTTCGATTTGGCTAAAGCGATCGCATGCGCCCTCAAAGCCAAAGTCTGGCGAAGCCGATGCCCAGATGGCACCGAGGTAGGCGGTCGCCAACATGCCGATCAAGGCCTCAGGGGTATTGCCGAGATAGGCGACCACTCGATCGCCGGGTTGTAGATTGCATTCTTGCTCTAGGAACGCGGCTAGCTGCAGGGTTTGGTCGGTCAGCTCACGGTAACTCAGATGGATCTCAGGTCGAGATTCACTGCAGGCAATCAACGCGCTGTGCTCCGGCTTACCGGCGGCTAACAGATTCTCGGCAAAATTTAAGCGCGCCTCAGGGAACCATTCAACCCCCGGCATCGACTGATCGGTCAGTACGCTGTCGCCCATCTCGCCGCGAACCTGGCCGAAACGCCAGACCTCCGCCCAAAATGCCGCCAACTCGGTCACGCTGTAGTGATGCAGCTCCTGATAACTGGCAAAGGACTGCCCACTGCTGTGAGTGAGTTGGCGGGCAAAGGAAGTCAGCTGGCTGGCTTCAATTTGCTCTGGTGAGGGTTGGAACAGAAGATCTGTCATCACAAACTCGCTAGTCAGGTGTAACACCGGGCACCGTTAGTTAGGCGCATCTGTAAACCGCTGGTCCATCAAGGGTAGCGTTAAACGCGACACAGGAAACTCATCAAATGTATTGAGTGCTATATCGTTTCTGGGCCTACTGTCAGGGTAGCGGTGCTGTTACGGGTATCGGAATCGGGACGGTAAGAGTACAGCAGAGGCCGCCCAGTTGCGAGGGGCCCAGGTCGAGCTGACCGTTAAACCAGCGCTCAACATAATGCTGTACCACACTGAGTCCGGAGCCCAAGTATTCGTAGGGCTTGGAGGTAACGAAGAGTTTGAGAACTTCGGCATATTGTTCTTGATCGAGACCCGGCCCAGAATCTTCGACCGTTACGATCAGCACCTTGGTCGTTTGTTTGAGCGTAACCAGGGTCCGTCCAGCGGTACAGGCCTCCAAACCGTGAATCAGGGCATTGGTCACCAGTTCCTTAACCAGTTGGGTGAACAGGATCAAAGGCAGGCCAATGATCGCGTGCGCATCATCTGCCGCTACCTCCAGCTGGTGCGCACTAGTACCAAACAGGTCGTTGAACTGTCGATGCCAGTAAGCCTGGATAACCGATGCCGGCAAGTTTTGGCAGTCGCTATCGGTCGCGTCGTGCACCCGCTCCTCAAAATGGCGGTATATGCGCGCCAATTGATCGGCTGACCTGCGCGCCGAGCTGAGCAATGCCTGGTTCTCTCCGCTAAACTGATCGGTCGAAAGCAGGGCCATAAAATTGATTAAGTTGCCCACCGATCGAGCGCTCATCGGCACCAGACCGGCCAGTTGCTCGGCCAATAGGACCATTTTACGGTTACTGGCCATCTGACCCTCAATCAGGGCGTCCTCTATTTGGTTGCGTCTGATAAGTTGCCCGAGGACATTGGCATAGGTGCGAGCGATGTCATATTGGTCAGCCGCAATTGGCAATTGGCTGACTAAATTGTCGACAAAGATCCAACCCAATAGTGCATCATCGGAAAAAATAGCGGCCTGCAGCTGCCAGCCTGTGGCGACAGTTGCACCCAGGTCCTGCAAGGGCGCACTGTCGGTATAGCGCACGCGCTCTGCGTCGGGATGCACGATTAAATCGTCGGCCATGGGGGTGTAAAACCCCTGCTCATTGCGTAACCGGCCCTGAGCATCGGTACCCCAAGTCCCTATCTGGTGGTGCCTGGCCGGGTCGTACAAGAGGATTGCGGCGCGGTCAAAGCCCAATGGGTCTTGCAGGGCCAAAACTGCTCGTCGGAGTAGGTCATCGAGGTCGTCGGCGCAGGCTAACTTCTCAAAGGCCGTATTTAAATGCTGCAAGCTGGACATAGTATTTTCATGGTTGTGGCCGACTAGAGGGGTTAGTCAAAGCTTAGCAGGCTTTTAGCATGCTCACCCTGAGCGGACATTTGCGTGCCAGCCGGTTGCACACTAACCTGAAGGGTAATAGCCGCTGCAAGGAGTCGCCTAATGGGCACCACCGAGATGTGGGTCGTGGTTCAATTAAATGCGCAGCCGTTGGCCTTTCCGGCAACATTGATTAAAGAAGTTGTGCCTTGGCAACCGCTTAATCCGGTGCCGGGTAAAGCCTTGGGTGTTATGGGGCTGATCAATCTGCGCGGAGAAACGCTGGCGGTGATGGATGTGTTAAGGATGAGTGGGCTCGGCTTTGTCGCGCAACCGAGCTTTATGCTGGTGCTGGACTTCCCCGACAGCCGAGTGGGCCTGGCGGTTGACCGGATTGAAGGGGTGCAGTATTTTACTGACGATCAAATTGACATCGACATGGCCGGTGGCTATATCCAAGGTACGATAAGCCGCGAAGACCGTCTCTACCAGCTAATCAGTCCATCCGCCTTGGAGCAGCTAATGGCCCGACATACCGACATCACGACTGTCATCGAGGCAAGCTAGTAGCGCGCCTTGACCGCCTCAAGCATCGCCAAGAGGGCGAAGCGATCGGCGTCACTTTCTTTGGTCCAAAAAAAGACTCGCGTCCCGCGCGGCCGTCGGTCAAACCAAAACAAACCAGATTTCAATTGCTGCCCCTGCTCGAGGCACCAGAGAATGGTATCTGCACCCTGTTCTGCGGTGCGTAAGCGTTTGCCCATACGATTGGTAAAGCCTGGCAAGGCTTCGGCCAATGCATCCGTGCCGACCCAGCCGGGATGCGAACAAGAAAACACCAAATTTTTACAACGCTGGGCCAGGAGTCCGTTCAAAACCACCTGGGCCCGTTTGGCGTTGGCATAACTGTTGACCTTATCGTAGGTCCTCCTTTGCCAGCCCAGATCGTCCAATTGCAGTTTATGCAGATACATCCCGCCACTGGCGACCCAATGCACCGGCGCACCGGGCTGCAATCGATCTTCATCGATTAGACGGTTCAAGAGCAGGTAATGTCCGACCACCTGTGCGCCAAAGATGGTATCGAATTGGCCATCCACAAGGGTTGGCTCACTGGGCATGCCGCCCGCGTTCAAGACTAGGCCATCATATTGGCTCAGCGGCAAGGTCTGGATAGCCTTGAAATCACTCAGATCCAACGGCTGAAAATTGACCTGCGCCTGTCCGGCAAAGTTTTTGTCGAAATCCTGTCGGGTGCGAGCGGTAACGGTGACCTCTGCGCCCATAGCCAATAAGGCTTGGGTGACTGCGCCACCGATGCCTCGGCTGCCGCCGGTTACTAAAAAATGTTTGCCGGCGAACTTGGCCGCATTCAATTCGGAGAAATGCCGAGCGTGCCGGTGGTAGCCAGTTTGGTCAAATGAATAGACAATACTGAGATCGAGCAATTTATCGAACATAGTCTGAATCTCTGGGCTGGGGTATATGCTGAATATTTATTTGCTATATACGATAAGACCCTAGCATTGGGTCATTGCTTGGCTGCAAAAAAGGTCATTCAGGATGCACTTTCTTTGCACATTTGGCTGTTACTCTTAGGCAACTCGACAGGTGTTTGACGTTTTATGTTTGTTTCAATTCGCACCAAGCTTTTTATTCTACTGGTCTTGGCCAACGCTCTGATGGTGGCCGTCCTGTTAACGCTTAATGCGGTGACCTTCAGTCACAGCTTTTCATCCTATGTGGCGCAGCAGGAGTCGAGACGGCTGGCGGTGCTGATCGATAATATCGCCACCAGCTATGACGCGGAGGGCAATTGGGATTGGTTGCGGCAGGATTCCGCGCGCTGGGTGAACATCTTGCAACAGTCTTTTTCGCCTGCCGAACTGAAGCGCATGGGCCGCTCCACTAATCGCCCACGCCCGAGTTCAATGCCTTTAGAAGACTATTCAGAGCCGGCAAACGGCAAGGGACACCCTAGCCCATCCCCCCACAATGGCTATTTGGCCAGGCTGCGTATTCAGGATAGCCAGAATCGACCGGTATTGGGACGTGGAAATGGGCCGGAAAACACCTCGTGGCTCAATATTGCATCGCATCAGACCGGGCAAGCGATCGGTCGTTTGGGGTTTGAGCCGACAGCCCGATTGGACGCCCAGTTTGATCAATTGTTTCGGTCCCGGCTAAAGGGGCAGATCATGGTCATCGGCCTGCTCGCCATCAGCTTCGCAGCGCTGCTGGCGCTGCCCTTTTCCGGCTGGCTGGTGAAGCCGATTCACCGTCTAAACCGGGCGTTGCGGCAGATGACCGATGGAGACCTGATGGTCTCGGTCGATGCCGAACGGCGCGATGAACTGGGGCAATTGGCAGCACAATTTAATCGATTGGCGGTGGTGCTGCATCAAAATCATCAGGATCGGCAACAGTGGGTCAGTGATATCGCTCATGAGTTGCGCACGCCGGTGGCGGTCCTGATGGCGGATATCGAAGCGGCTCAAGATGGCGTGCGCCAGGTGGATGCCGCCTGGTTGACTAGTTTGCATGCCCACTCGGATCGATTGAATCGACTCATTAATGATTTGCATCAGCTGTCCCAGTCGGATTCCGGAGCGCTCAATTATCGCTTCGAAGTGCTTGATCTGGCCGAGTTAATGGCCGAAACGATCAGTCAATATCAAGCCAACTGCCAGAAGGCGCACATTGAACTGGACTGGCAAATGCCTGACCAACCCATCTGGGTGCATGGCGACGATAAACGCCTGGTGCAGCTGTTCACCAATCTGATGAACAACACGCTGCGCTATACCGACGGCACCTCGGACCAACCCGGTCACCTGCAGGTTCGACTGGTGACAGCGGCTGGTCAGATTGAACTGAGCTGGGAGGATTCCAGCCCTGGCGTTGGCCCGGAAGATATCGGTAAGCTGTTCGATCGACTCTATCGGGTCGATGCCTCGCGCAGTCGGGCTAGTGGCGGGTCAGGTTTGGGTCTGGCCATCGTGAAAAATATTGTCGAGGCACACGCTGCCAGTATCGAGCCGTCATTGGGCCGTTTAGGCGGTTTATGTCTGGTTATGCATTTTCCCGCCGTGCAGGAGCGCAGCAGATGAGTCATATATTAATCGTTGAAGATGAACGCCATCTGGCCGGATTGGAGCGGGACTATCTGCTCCAGGCCGGCTTCGAGGTGACGGTTCTAAACCGAGGCGATGAGATGGCCAATTGGTTGGCGGACAATGTGGCCGACCTGGTTATCCTCGACCTGATGTTGCCTGGGCGCGATGGCTTGGATCTGTGTCGGGATCTGCGCCGGCAAGGTGATGTACCGATAATTATGACCACGGCCAAGGTCGAAGAAATCGATCGGCTGGTCGGCCTGGAGTTGGGCGCGGATGACTACCTCTGCAAGCCGTTCAGCTTGCGCGAGCTGGTGGCCCGGGTAAAGACTGTGATGCGCCGGTCGCAGCAGCATCAGGCGCCCAGCGAGAAGGCATCACCTCGGCTCCATATTCCCGATCAGGGCAGTCAGGTTTGCTTGGGAGCGAACTGCATCGAGTTGACGGTGGTCGAACTGAAGCTACTGCAACTGCTGATGAGCCATCCCCAACAGATCTTCTCGCGCGATAAGATCATCGATCGAATCTATACCGACCGCCGCGTGGTATCGGACCGAACCATCGACAGCCATATCAAAAAATTGCGCAAGAAACTCTTGGGCCTAAACGCCGAGCACGACTACATCTACTCTGTCTATGGCGCCGGCTATCGCTTTCAAACCGAGCTCGAGCGGCCTTAATCGAGCGTGTCCAGAACGAAAACTGAGGCCTTCAGGTCAAGGTTATGTCATTGCACATTTCAGCCATTTTTTATGCATCTTTTAGCGCGAAGATAGAACTCAACCCAGGCAATGGGCCGGGTCATTTTCCTTTAGGAGTCACAACCATGATGCACTTTAAACAAAAAATCCGTACCGCCCTAATAACCCTCACGCTGGCCACCGTCGCGGTCAGTACCTTTGCCATAGGTAACCGGGCTGTCGATCCGGCGCAGCGGATGAGCTATATCTTTAGCCAATTGAACCTAACCGAAAGCCAGCAAGCCGAGGCATTGGACCTACTTATCGCGTTTTCGGCTGATCAGCGTAGTCAGATGCAGGCGCAAAGGGAGGCTATGCGAGCGTCCGACACCCGACCCACCCGCGATGAACTGTTAGCACTTCGGGACAGCCACCGCAGCGCCCAGACTCAGGTGTTGACCGACCGTCTGAATACCCTATTGGCACCAGAGATAACAGCGGAACTGGTAACCTATCTCGACGCGCACCGTGGTGGGATGATGAACGGTGGGCAGCGCGGTGGAGATGGCTCGTCAATCGGACGCGGCCATGGCAAACACCACGGGTAGAGCCAAGGCTGCAAATAGGAATTGTCGGTCACCATAGGCGGGCAAAAATCGCGGTTGGCCGTTTTTCTGAGTAACTGGGCACGAAGTTATATTACTGGGCGTTCGATGTTGCATGGGGAGCGGGGCAATCTAGTCGAAAGGCATTCAATACCAAGGCACGGTGAACGCAATGTTCACCGGAGTCGCGGTGCTCGGCGGGTCTAAACGCCGGCCCATCGCTCAGTCGCGTCGATTGGTATATTGCAAGTCTTGCTCAATTTTCTTCTCATCACGAAGCAGTGCCATAACCTCTTGCAGGTCATCGCGTTTTTTGCCCTCTACGCGTACTTTCTCGCCTTGAATATTCGCTTTAACCTTAATGTCGGCCTCCTTAATCAGCTTGACGATCAGCTTCGCGGTCGCTTGCTCAAGGCCTTGCTTGAACTTCATATTCAACGAAAAGCTTTTGCCGCTGTGCACTGGGGTCTCATCGACCTCGGCATAGGCTGAGTTGATACCGCGCTTATTGCAGTTTTTGGCGGCTATTTCTTCCAGCTGGCGAACTTGAAAATCGGAGTCACACTTTAACACGATGGTTTCTTCGCCACTGAGTTCAATGCTGGCGGTGATGCCACGAAAGTCAAAGCGGGTCGCGAGCTCGCGGTTGGCGTTATCGATGGCGTTCTGTAATTCGGTCTTATCAATTTCCGAAACTATATCAAATGATGGCATGGAGACGCTCCTAAGTGAAGGGGGTCGATTATAGCAAGAAATGATCGCTTAAGGGCAAGCATCGCTGCCGCGCGCCGCCCGTTACTCGGTCGCATCCGGCCTATTGTTTATGGAAACGTTTGGAAATCAACGTCATCGCGCTCACTAGAAATATGAACATCAGGGCCAGAATCAACAGATTATCGGCAATTTGCCAGACGCTCGCACCCTTGAGCAACACCTCACGCATCGCTTGATTGGCATGGGTAAGCGGCATAATGACCGATAACCACTGAAAGACCGGCGGAAAATCGTCGATCGACCAGATCATATCGGCTAGGAAAATCTGCGGCAGAATCACGATGGGAATGAATTGAATCGCTTGAAATTCGTT
>JBLHFL010000004.1:0-27242 GCA_047618105.1 Granulosicoccus sp. | reverse complement strand
TACGATGATCTTGCACCTACCATGAACTTTTTAGGCCATTGCTTGTTTTCCGACGACACCCCCGCCGCGCTGGCTGGCAGCCTGTGGCCCGACTTTGCCCGGCGTCCAGAGGCGTCAACTTGCTCAAAGGGGTTTCTAAAGCACTTTGATCGACACCAATGGATCGATAAGACTACCGATCATCACCCGCTCTTGGAACCGTTGCGGATCGAGCTGCGGCCGGTGTTTCGCAAGACCACGCCGATTGTTATCGATATGATGTTGGATCATCACCTGGCCCAGCATTGGGCGCGCTACCACGCCTTGACGCTACCAGCCTTTGCCGAGAACGCGTATCAACAATTACGGCGTTTCGACGAACTGACCTGGTCGCCACGCTTTGAGCGAACTCTGTTCTGGATGACGCAACAGGATTGGTTTGTCAGCTATGCCAGTTCGGTTGGCATTCAGCAGGCGCTCTCGGGCATGGCCAAACGCATTCGCTTCGACAATCCAATGGTCGAACACAGCCTAGTGGCCGTGCACCAGACCAACCGTTTTGTCGACACGTTGGACCTCTTTATCGAACATTTGCTCACCCAGACGAGCACGCATGAGTGACTCTTGGAGGCGTCGTTTAAGCAGCACCTGAGGTGCTAATGACAATAAAAAAGGCCCTCCTGAGAGGGCCTTTTTTGTATATCTGCGCTCGGCAATAGAGACCGACTTAAACGCCTAAAAAATCCAACATCCCTTCGGCAGCCTGACGCCCTTCGTGGATGGCAGTAACCACCAGGTCAGATCCGCGCACCATATCGCCGCCGGCAAAAATCTTGGCATTAGAGGTCTGGAATTTGTACTGCGCCTTTTCGGGTGCGACGACCCGCTGCCGGGTATCCAACTCGATGCCGAAATTGGCAAACCAGGGCGCCGGACTCGGCTGAAAACCAAAGGCGATCAGCACTGCGTCGGCGGGAATGATCTCTTCGCTGCCGTCAATCACTTCCGGATGGCGACGGCCCGCTGCATCGGCGGCCCCCAGACGGGTTGAGACAACCTTAATGCCCTCGACCCGGGTCTCACCGACGATGGCGACCGGTTGACGATTGAAGCGAAACTGCACGCCTTCTTCCTTGGCATTGGCGACCTCTTTGCGCGAACCGGGCATGTTTTCTTCGTCGCGCCGATAAACGCAGGTCACGTCAGTCGCTTGCTGGCGAATAGCGCTGCGATTGCAGTCCATCGCGGTATCTCCGCCGCCCAAGACCACCACCCGCTTGCCCGCCAGGTCGATAAAGTCGGCCGGGTTTTTTTCCCAACCCTGGTTGTGATTCACATTCGCGATCAGGAACGGTAACGCCTCATGCACACCGGCCAGGTCTTCACCGGGAAAATCCCCCTTCATGGCGGTGTAGGTGCCCATGCCCAAAAATACGGCATCGTATTCATCAACCAAGGCCTGGAAGTCGATATCGACACCGACCTCGGTATTGAGTCGGAATTCGATACCCATCTCGGTGAAGATTTCACGGCGCCGAGACAATACCGATTTTTCCAGCTTAAATTCAGGGATGCCGAAGGTCAGGAGGCCACCCACTTCCGGATTTTTGTCGAACACCACCGGCTTGACCCCATTGCGGATCAAGATATCGGCCGCGCCGATACCGGCCGGTCCGGCGCCAACGATAGCCACCCGCTTACCGGTCATCACCACCTTCGACATATCCGGCTTCCAGCCCATGGCCAGCGCGGTATCGGTAATGTATTTTTCGGTGTTGCCAATGGTCACGGCACCGAACTCATCGTTCAGAGTGCAGGCCCCTTCGCACAGACGGTCCTGCGGACAGACCCGACCGCACACTTCGGGTAAGGAATTGGTTTGGTGGCTGAGTTCAACCGCCTCTAATATGTTGCCTTCACTGACCAGCTTGAGCCAATTGGGAATGTAGTTATGCACCGGACATTTCCATTCACAATAGGGCGTGCCACATTCCAAGCAACGATGCGACTGCTCAGCCGCCTGACGTTGCCCCATGGGCTGGTATATTTCAACAAACTGCTCTTGCCGCGCAGCCAATTCTTTTTTGGCCGGATCTCGACGGCCGACATCCAAAAACTGAAAATCATTTTGTAAGCGATTGGTCATCTTGTGCTCTCCGTCGATTATTCTGGGCGTGCCCGGGTGCTGGACAATAGATCCGCTAAACTGGCGGCCTTGGGTTTGACGAGCCAAAACTTCGAGACGTAGTCGTCGAAGTTATCCAGCAATTCGGCACCCCACGCGCTGTGGGTTTCCGCAACAAAGGTTTCAATCACCCGAAACAGATGATCGCGATAGCCTTCCATCTTCTCAGTACTGACGCGGTGAATATCCACCAGCTCGCGGTTATATTTGTCGGCAAAGGTGTTTTCCAGATCCAATACATAGGCGAAGCCACCGGTCATGCCGGCACCAAAGTTACCCCCCACCTTACCCAACACCGCCACCATGCCGCCGGTCATATATTCACAGCAATGGTCGCCGGCCCCTTCGATAACGGCATGGGCACCGGAATTGCGCACGGCAAAGCGTTCACCGGCCGCGCCACCGGCATAAAGATTGCCGCCCGTGGCACCATAGAGGCAGGTATTACCCATGATCGAGGTCTTTTGGGTTTCAAAGGCGCTGCCCTTGGGCGGACGGATCACAATCTTACCGCCAGCCATGCCCTTACCGACATAATCGTTGGCATCGCCGTCGAGGATCAGGTGCAAACCTCCGGCGTTCCAAACGCCAAAACTCTGCCCGGCGATGCCCGACAGTTTGAGCGTAATAGGTCGATCGCTCATACCCAGGTTGCCATATTTTTCGGCAATAGCACCCGACAAGAGCGCACCCAGGGACCGATCGCAGTTACCGATGGTGAAGCTAAATTCACCGCCGCTCTTGGCTTCGATCGCCGAGCGCACCGCGGCAAAAATTTCGCGCTGCTTGGTACCTTTGTCGAATGGCGCATTGCGCTCAACCTGACAGGTCTGCGGACGGTCCGCGGGGACCTGGTCACTGTGCAACAGATGCGACAGATCGAGATTTTGACGTTTGCCGGTTAGATCGGTACGCACCTTCAACAGCTGTGTTTGCCCGACCAGTTCGCCCAAGCTGGCATAGCCCAGCTGCGCCAATAGCTCGCGGACCTCTTCGGCGACAAAGCGGAAATAGTGTTTGACCATATCGACCGTGCCACGGAAATACTGCTCACGCAGCGTCGCATCTTGAGTGGCCACACCGGTGGCGCAATTATTTAGATGGCAGATACGCAAATATTTGCAGCCCAGCGCGACCATCGGTGTAGTGCCGAAACCGAAGCTTTCGGCGCCCAGGATGGCGGCCTTAATAACGTCCATACCGGTCTTCAGACCGCCATCGGTTTGCAGGCGCACGCGATCGCGTAACATATTCCCGCGCAGAGTTTGCTGTACTTCAGCCAAACCCAATTCCCACGGCGAACCGGCGTGCTTAATCGAGGTCAAGGGGCTGGCAGCGGTGCCGCCGTCATAACCGGAGATGGTGATCAGGTCGGCGTAAGCCTTGGTGACACCGGCGGCGATGGTACCAACCCCCGGCTCGGAGACCAGCTTAACCGAGACCAAGGCCTTTGGATTGATTTCCTTGAGATCGAAAATCAATTGCGCGAGATCTTCGATCGAATAGATATCGTGATGCGGCGGCGGCGAGATCAGCGTCACGCCGGGCACGGCATAACGCAGCTCGGCGATCAGGCTATTGACCTTACCACCGGGCAGCTGACCACCTTCGCCGGGTTTAGCGCCTTGGGCAATCTTGATCTGCAAAACTTCGGCGCTCATCAAATAGGCTGGCGTCACCCCGAAGCGACCCGAGGCGACCTGCTTGATTTTAGAACGCCGACTGGTGCCATGACGTCTTGGATCCTCACCACCTTCGCCGGAGTTGGATCGACCCCCAAGCTCGTTCATTGCCATCGCTAGGGATTCGTGTGCTTCTGGCGATAGGGCCCCGAGCGACATGCCTGCGGAGTCGAAGCGCGTATAGAGCGACTCAACCGGCTCGACCTGATCCAATGGAATCGCTGGGCGCGCGCTGTCGAGGTTAAAAAGGTCGCGTAAGGTAGCCGGCTCACGTTCATTAACCAGTGCGGCAAACTCTCGATAGCTGGCGGAGTCGCCGATCTGAACCGCCTTCTGAATAGTAGTGATAACCTCAGGGTTAAAGGCATGGTATTCACCGTCGTGGTTATACTTGTACTTACCGCCCTGATCGATTCGTTTGCGCGGCAGCCAAGCCAGTTTCGCCAGCTGGTTTATTTCTTCTTGAAAGTGCTTGAATTGGGCGCCCTGAATTCGACTGCTGACACCGCTAAAACAAAAATCGACTATTTCATCGGCCAGACCGACCGCTTCAAACAACTGCGCGCCTCGGTAGGAGGCGATGGTTGAAATGCCCATCTTGGACATGATTTTCAACAGGCCCTTATTGATGCCTTGGCGATAATTTTTATGCAACAGATGATGATCGCCGAGTAACTCTCCGGTTCGAGTCATATCATCGATCAGCTCGTAGACCAGGTAGGGGTAGACCGCGGTCGCACCGAAACCTATTGCCACGGCAAACTGATGGGGATCGCGAATTGCTCCGCTGTCCAAGACGATATTGGTGTCACAGCGACGGCCGCTGTTGACCAATCGATGATGCACGGCGCCGGTCGCCATGACGGCCGGTATGACCCGTTGATTGGCCTGCAAGAGGCGATCGGACAGAATTAAAATTTTCACCCCGTCCCGACTGGCAAGCTCAGCCGCATCCGCCAAGTCACGCAGCACCTGCTCCAAGTCCTCGGCCTCGCTATAGGCCAAGCTTAAGAGCTGATGGCGAAATTGCGGCGATTCCTGACGCTTCATGTTTTGAAACTTCAGCGGCGAGAGCACCGGTGAGGCGAGGATTAGCCGGATCGCGTGTTCGGCCTGAGGGTTGAACAGGTTGGCCTCTGGCCCCAAGCAGGTTTCCAACGACATCACGATCGATTCACGCAATGGGTCGATCGGTGGATTAGTCACCTGAGCAAACTGCTGACGAAAATAGTCGGTGACTGGCCGGATCTTATGCGACAGCACGGCCATCGGGGTGTCATCGCCCATCGAGCCAACGGCTTCCTGGCCGGTTTCGGCCAGCGGTCGAATTACCTGATCGCGCTCTTCGTAGCTGACTTGGAAGAGTTTCTGATAGGCCTGCACCTCGTCTGGATTCAGCGAGGAACCATCGCCCTCTTCGGCCAATTCAAAGCGGCTGCGCAGGCGCACGGCGTTTTCCTTGAGCCAGTCCTTATAAGGTGCCGCCTTCTTCAAGCGATTATCGATGGTGTCGGTTTCGAGGAACTCACCGGTCAGCGTATCGATGGCTAGAATTCGACCCGGGCCCACGCGCCCCTTGGCGACCACATCTTCTGGCTTGTATTGAAAGGTACCCACTTCCGAGGCCAGGGTGATATAGCCATTTTTGGTAATCACCCAACGCGCTGGCCGCAGTCCATTTCGATCGAGCAGGCAAACGGCATAGCGACCGTCGGTCAAAACAATGCCCGCCGGACCGTCCCAAGGCTCCATATGCATGGAGTTAAATTCATAAAAGGCTTTGAGCTCGGCATCCATATGCTCAACGTTATGCCAAGCGGGTGGAATCATGGTGCGACAGGCACGAAACAGGTCCATGCCACCGAGCAGCATTAGCTCGAGCATGTTGTCCATGCTGGAGGAGTCCGACCCAGTGGTGTTGACCAACGGCTGCAGATCTTCAAGGTGGGGAATATTGTCGTTGGCAAACTTACTCACGCGCGCGCGCGCCCAGTTGCGGTTACCAGAAATGGTGTTGATTTCGCCATTGTGCGCGAGCAGTCGAAAGGGCTGTGCCAGCGGCCACTTGGGCAGGGTATTGGTGGAGAAGCGCTGGTGAAAAACACAGATGCCGGTTTCCAGCTTCTCATCGGCCAGGTCCGGATAAAAGCTCGGCAGATCGACGGGCATCACCAGCCCCTTATAGGACACCACGGTGTGCGACAAGGAACAGATATAGAATTCTTCATCCGCAACCATGGCCTGCTCGGCCTTACGTCGGGCGGTATAGAGCTTGACCGGCAACTCCTCTTGGCTGGTGCCGGTCACAAACACCTGTTGAATATCGGGTAGGCAATCGATTGCCATAGGACCGCAGACCTGGGTATCGATCGGTACCGAGCGCCAACCGACTACGGTCAACTGTTGGTCAAGTAAACTGGCTTCAAGAGCCTGTTTGCCCGCGGAATTTTTGGCAGCATCCTGGCTCAAAAAGACCATGCCGACCGCGAAATGTTCACCCAGATCCACTTGGAACTGCTGCCAAGCCTTCTCGGCAAAGAATGTCTTAGGCATCTGGATCAGCAAACCACAGCCGTCACCGGTTTTACCGTCGGCGGCAATGCCACCCCGGTGCGTCATACAGGTAAGCGATTCGATTGCTGTCTGCAACAGATGGTGGCTCTGCTCACCTTGCATATGGGCAATGAGGCCGAAACCACAGTTGTCACGAAATTCCGCCGGATTGTATAGACCTTGACTCATATCGACCCTCTTCTTTCCCGATTTGACAGCTGCGGCCGTTGCTACAAGGGACAAGCCACTCGTTCACGACAGCTAAGCATCATAAGATTCATTAGGTGGAGTCTAATATTGACTTAGAGTGAAAAATAATTATAACGGTATAATAAGAGGGTATATTTAAAAAAGGACTGGTTTAGCAGGGGTTTAGACGGTATGGCGGCGGGGCCTGACCCAAGCTGTATTGGGTCGGCCCGACAGGCGTAAGGCAATAATTCTTGGCTATCAGGCGTCGAGCGGACCCAGCGTTAGCGGACCGCCTCGGCCCGGATTGACTTAAAGGTCCGTATCCAAGGCGTTTGATCCTTGAAGGACCCGGGCAGACCTGCGCTGGCCTGCAGGGCTGCTTCCTTGGTATTAAATTGGCCATGGATTAAGATAAACCAAGCCTTGCCCTGGTGTATCGACTCAACGATATCGACTGACTCTGGCGCGGCAAACTGGGTTGCCAGCTCCACGAGCATGGCCCTATCGCGCACACCGATCAGTTGTTGAGTAAAGGCATCGGGAGCGCCGTTTAATAGAAGCCGTGCCTTGGCCGGTATCGCAGCGACTTTGGTAACGCTCACCGGCACCTTAACCGACTGGGGTTCGATCGGGGCCGTCACGGCCTTAGCGGGCTCGACTATCTTCGCTGCATCCGTTGGCTTAGGAGCCTCAGGTGCGACGACCGCCGTGTCGGCCAGCGCCACAGGTGTTTCGAGCAGAGTGCCAGGCTCCCCTTCAGGCACTATGTTTTGCTGTTTGGCCTCAACGCTTGCGACCGCCTCGGCGAGCTTTTTCTCTACCGCCGACATCGGCTGTACGGGGACCGGAACGACGGTAACGACCTCAGGCTCATTAACACTTTCGTTATAGAGATAAGCAATAACGACCAACACTACCGCGGCCAATCCGGCCATCACGTGAGTCAGAGGGAATGAGCGGCCCTTATCACTCGTTTTAAAGGTGGCACTGATCAAATAGTCACGCGCCAATTCATTCAGCCTATCGGGCAAACCGCCCGCCATCTGATTCAAACGATGAATATCCTTAACACTGATGGGCACCTCCGAGACGTTGCCGGCTCCGATTAGGCGATCCTTAATATACTGCTCGGCAGCCGCGTCGCTAAACCTTTCGAGCGGATGTGCGTACCAATCATCTTCGTCAATCGGTGCGGCGAAATCATCGAGACTATTACACATCCAGAGTTGGCGCACACGCGACTCTAACGCCTCGCCGCTACCACGCAACAGTTTCAGCTTGGCCAATATATCGACCGGCAGACGGTCGGCAAATTGGATAACTATTAGGAAGGACTCATCATTATGGGTGCGGGCCGCGGTGACCTCAATAATCCGTTGCAGTAATTCATCGGCGTCGGCATCGAGCCGCAGGCCAAGACCCAGCTGGCCGACTATCTCACGTAATAGATCGACAAAGGAGTCGGTCTCTGACCCGTCGATCCAGGCAACCCGCCAATGATCTTCGAGCATTTTTAGGACTTGCTGCGCCAACATTCGCTTGCCCGTACCCGCCCGCCCCAAGACTAGGCTGTCTTGATGACTGTAGGTGAGTAAATGCCGGATGGTTTCAGCCGCCTCGTAACGGCCACCGGCACCACTGAACACCATGGCATCGACCAGCGCACCGAAAGGATCGTGTTGAAGATGGTGCATTGACTGCATACGTTCTGTTTGTTCCGACATGTCCACCGCTTCTGCCCTCAGTTTCACGTCGGTTCATTTAAACGACAAAAGGTCTGCCTGTCTAGTTGCTTGGACGACTATCCGTCACAAAAAGCGGCTAAAGTGTCTTTTAATGCAGAGGGTTCGAATTCTGCCGTCAGAAAACCATCACCCAGCGCCCGAACCAAGACCAAGCGCAAGGTTCCAGCGTCGACCTTCTTATCTCGATACATGGCGGTCATAAAGGAATCAACAGTCATCAAATCAGGGACCTTTGTCGGCAGACCGGCCTGCTCAACCAGGTGAAGAATACGTTCGGCCAAGGCCGGTTCGATCAGACCCAGACGCCGTGACATATCGGTCGCCATCACCATGCCCACGGCGACAGCCTCGCCGTGCAACCATTGGCCGTAGCCCATAGTCGTTTCGATGGCATGGCCAAAGGTATGACCAAAATTCAAGATAGCACGCAGCCCCTGCTCGGTTTCATCCTGGGCGACGACATAGGATTTGATCGCACAGGAGCCGGAAATAACCTCAATCAAGGCAGTCATATCGAGCGCGAAGATCTCTTCGAGGCGGGTCTCGAGCATGACGAAATAGTCCGCCCCCTGGATCACGCCGTGCTTGATTACCTCGGCAAAACCGGCCGCGAACTCACTCTTCGGCAGCGTCGACAGAGTGCTCGGGTCAATAAAGACCGCAAGCGGCTGTTTAAAGGCGCCGATCATATTCTTGCCCAGGGGGTGATTCACACCGGTCTTACCACCCACCGAGGAGTCTACTTGGGACAACAGGGTGGTCGGTATCTGTACGAAATCGACGCCGCGTTGATAGCTGGCCGCCGCAAAGCCCGTCATGTCACCGACCACGCCACCGCCTAAAGCAACCAATACCACCTTGCGACTGAAGTTTTGCGCCAGTAATTCATCGTAAATAAGATTCAAGGTAGTTAGATTTTTATATTGCTCGCCATCGGGCAGGATCACGGCGGCCACTTGTTTACCGCTCGCTCGCAAAGGCGCCATAACCCGCTCAAGATAAAGTGGGGCGATGGTGTCGTTGGTGACGATGAGAATCTCTTGCTGAGTCAGGGTCGCCAACAATAGCCGTTGGTCCGATAGGCAAGGGCCGATATGGATAGGGTAACTGCGGTCACCGAGTGCAACGTGATAGGTTTTCATTTTAGATTTCATCTAGGAAATTGAGGATTTCGTGGACCACCAGCTTAGGCGGTTTGCCATTTGTATCGACCGTTAAGCGTCCGCTCTGTTGATAGAGTGGATTGCGCAGCGTTGCCATTTCTACCAGCACCGGCTCCGGATTGCCGGTTTGCAATAGGGGCCGATTTTTATCTTTTGAGGTCCGCTCCAACTGCTGCTCGATGGACGTCTCCAGGTAGATGATGCGATCGGACATGGCCAGCATCTTGCGATTCTCTGGCCGCAGTATACAGCCGCCGCCGGTGGCGATGATTTGCGCAGGGGTATCGAGAATAAATTCCAATGACTGGGTTTCACGCTCACGAAACCCCTCTTCGCCTTCAATATCGAATATCCAGGCAATAGAGGCTCCGGCTCGCTCTTCGATGAGTCGGTCCAGGTCGACAAAGCCGAGCGCCAACTGTTCCGATAAAAGTCGGCCAATGGTGCTTTTACCCGCACCCATCGGCCCGATGAGTATTATATGCTGTGTTGATTCCATCAGTTTGAGACAAGACCCTCTTCAATCAATCTGGGTGTGATAAATATTAACAGTTCGGATTTTTCATCGGAACTGATGGTCCGTTTGAACAGATAACCGATAAACGGCAAATCGCCCAGGAACGGTGTTTTTTGGGTACTGGTGCTTTTTTCAACCCGATAGACCCCGCCCAATACCAGGGTCGCACCGTTCTCCACCAAGACTTGAGTGGTCACCGAATTGGTATCGATGGCGACCAATCCCTCTGAGGCTTCCGGTGGTGAGATGGAATCCTGGTTTACCGTTAAATTGAGCACAACCCGATTATCAGGTGTGATCTGGGGTGTTACCTCGAGCTTTAAGCCCGCTTCGATCAACTGCCCCAGAATAGCGACATTTTGACCGGAAAAGATAGTCGCCTGTTGGCCATCGGAGGTAATAACCTTGGGTTGCGATATCACTTCAGCCTGACCCAGGCTCTCCAGCGCGGTAATCTCCAAGTCCAAGTTAAACAGACCGCGGATAAAGCCCACCGCCAACGAGCCGGTATTTTGCTCCAACGGCAGGTTAACCGCCAGTGCATCCGGAAAAGAAGTCGTCGCACCGGCACTGTTTATCGACGTCACGTTTTGCTCCAGTGACCCACTGGCCACGAAGGTTGAGCCGAGTGCGTTTTGCGTCAGCGCCCCGCCCCAACGAATTCCCATGCCTTCACCGACCGAGGTGCGCGCCGTCACAATGCGCGCTTCAATGAGCACTTGTCGTACCGGTACATCAAAGATTGCGATGGCCCGGCGTATGTCTTCCAGATTCACCCCGGTATCGGTAATGATCAGGGTGTTGGTGCGTTCATCTACCGCCACCGAGCCGCGTTTTGACAAAAAACCATTGGCGCTGGTGGTCGTGGTGACGGGATCTTCACCGGTACTTGACTCCGTTACTGAGCTGGTGGTGACATTTGACTGGATAATAGTAGCCAAATCGGTCGCCTTGGCATAATTAATTTGCACATATTCCGTGCGCAAGGGGGCCAATCGTTCGGCCTGATCACGCGCCGTCAATTCCAAGCGCTCTTGTTCGGCCAGTTCTGCAGCCGGGGCCACCAACAAGACATTACCGTTTTGCCGCTTATCCAAGCCATTGGTTTTGAGCACTAGGTCTAAGGCTTGGTCCCAAGGGACATTATTTAACCTTAGGGTAATGCTGCCACTGATTGAATCCGACGCGACCAGATTTATGCCGACGTAATTGGCGATAATCTGCAATACATCGCGCACTTCAATATCCTGGAAATTCAACGACAGCTTATCACCATTGTAGGGGAATTTCTCTTTCAGACGCGCCTCAGACTCCGCCTCGCTGAGCTGATTGACCTCGACCGTCATGCTGTTATCCGATTGATAGGCTAAATAGTCGTATGCACCGTCGACTTCCAAGCGGATCAAGACACTGTTGTCTTCGTTGTAGACGTTAATAAAGTGCACTGCCGTGGCAAAGTCGACAACATCCAGCCGGCGGCGTAATTCGGGGGGCAGTTCAAAGTCTTCCACCTTGATTATAATATTGCCACCCTGCTCGAACACCGACGCATTGGCCGCCGAACTGGCAAACTCGACCACCACCTGACCGGCACCGGTTTCGGTACGGCGGAAATCGACATTCTTGATTTCATTGGCCGCCGCCGCAGGGGCGCTCTGTGAGCTCATCGCGCTGCTGGCCTTGGTCTCAGGCGAACTCACTACCGCATTGGACTGTTGCTCTGCCAAGCCCGCTACACCTTCGCCGATAAAAATAGACACCACATTACCGTTTACGCTCGAGGCATAGCTCACTAGCTTGGTTAAGCTAAAAACCACACGCGTCCGCCCGCCCGCATCGAGAATCGCCGCATTGCGGGTATTGCCGCTGCTAATCTGAATATACTTCTCAGTCAGCGTACTGCGTGTATCCGCAAAATCTAATGAAATTCGGGCAGGACTCTCAATACTGTAGCCAACCGGATCCGGCGCTGCGCCGTCGAAGGTCAGCAGTATCTGGGTGCGATCCCCAGATAAGGACGACACCTCAAAATCGGTTAAATTGACCGCATATGCATGGGCCGAAAATAGTACAGCGAAGAAAATTGAAACCTGCTTCATTTTTTGTTGCACCTTCACAATGATCACCTCAAGACGCTGTTTTATTGATCCAACCCGACAAGAATCAAAACCCTTGGGCGCTCGACCCAGTTTTCTTTTCCAGTTGGCACTATTTCTATTAGATCAATTTGAGTTTCGCTAATTTCTATAATTCGGCCGAAGTTACGACCTAGATAATTCCCGGCCGTTACCCGGTGTACTTCGCCCTGGCCATCTTTAACCAGGGCCCACAGGGTGACGTCATCGATATAGCCCGAAAGGGTCCCGACCATGGCAATATTCTCAATGCGAAAGGTTTCTAAATACTCCTTAACTCGCTGCTGATCCGGCCGAATATTGCTTCTCGGCGCGCTCTTCTCTTCCTGTATCAATTCCACCGGCCGAGGCACCTCAAAAGGTGAACGCTTACTGCTTGCCGTATAGGAGACAAAGTCCGGCGCCAAAAATATCGGCGGCGGCTCGATGGCGCCTTTAGGCTTGGCATCCTGTTCTTGCACAAAGGCCTTTAAGTCGGTCAATGGGTCGGTGCGCACACAGGACACCGTTACTGCCGATGCCATCAGCACCAGGAACAGTCGGCAGAGGTGTTTGCGTAGATAAGGATTCATCGCTCATCCCCTTTGTAGCGATAGGTCTTGGCCTCGATGGTCATCATCAAGGGCGCGTCCCCTTCCGCATCCGACCGGTTGGCAGCCCCTTTAATGCTAAAGTTGTGCAGTGTCACGATCCGGGGAATAGCCGACATCGAGCTGACGAAGTTACCCATCTCATGAAACGAACCACGCACCGTAATAACAATCGGTGTTTCTATATAAAATTCCTCCGTGACATCTGCGCTGGGGGTTATCTTGTCAATTTCCAGACCGCTCTGGGTGCCGGTGGTGCTGATATCATCAAGTAGGCCGGGCATTTCAGAGTCGTCGGGCAATTGCGATAACAGAGCCCCAAAGGTTTCCTCCATTTCGACCAACTGCAACTTAAAGGCATCGAGGTTGGCAACCTGGAACGATTTACTCTGATACTGTTGCTTTAAGGTCGGCTCTTTTGCCAAGGTGCCCTGAAAGCGAACCTTTGAATCCTTAACCGCAAACCAATAAAAGCCGAAGACAATAAGCACGCTGATTAAGACCAGGGTGGCTAATTTGATCGCCAGTGGCCATGAACCCATATTGTTTAAATCCGGATTTTGGTAATCAAAGTTTTCTTGTTTGAAGCCGTCGAGGAATTCCTTCATTTTCATGACTGCACCTCCTCTTCTTTTAGAGGATTAATCCGATTGACCCGCACATTGAACTTATGACCGATCACATCCTGGCCATCCTTGATCGATTCCATACCCATCATAAAGGCTGCATCAAACCAGGGAGAGGTATCCAAATTACGCAAGAAGTCGGAGATGCTGACTGTTTTATCGGCTCGGGCGGCAATGGTAATGGTGTTGCCAGCGGATGCGAGGTCAACAAAGTAGACGCCCTCCGGGGTGGCGTTGACCAGTTCTTCGAAAATATGCACGATAATCGGGCGGTCACCCTGCAGGCTTTGAATCACACTCATCCGTTCGATCAACTGCGCGCGTTGTTGGCGTAAAGATTGGATCTCCTGAATCTGAGAGTCCAAATCCGTAATCTGACCCTCAAGGTAGGCATTGCGTGCGCTCTGGAAATTAATTTGCTCCTGAACCGTTTGATTCCAATACCAACCGCCCGCAGCTGCGACCACGGCAATGCCGGCGAGTACGGTCACAAATTGGCTCTGTCGCGCTTTGCGGCGCTCTTCGCGCCAAGGCCGTAGATCAATATTTGCCATCTTGAAAGCTCCTCAGCGCCAAACCACACGCAATCATCATGGCCGGCGCGTCATTGGTCAGATTCGCGGCATTGACCTTGCTGGACAGCGTCATATTCGCAAAGGGATTAGCAACCAGGGTATTGGTGCCGATTTTCTCTTGAACTCGCTGCGCTAGGCCTGGAATAGACGCGGTACCACCGGCTAAAATAATGTAATCGACATCGTTGTATTGCGAGGCCGCAAAGAAGAACTGCAGTGATCGGCTAACCTGTTGCACAACCGCTTCCTTAAAGGGCTCCAACACCTCGCCGCGATAGTCATCGGGCAAGCCGCCCTGCTTTTTGGCCAAACCGGCCTCGGCCTGGGTCATGCCATAGCGGCGCATAATTTCTTCGGTGAGCTGCTTGCCACCGAACAACTGTTCACGGGTGTAAATGATCTTACTGTCGTTTAAGACACTGAGGGTGGTCATGGTGTGACCCACGTCGACGATGGCGACGGTGATACTGGCCTGACTGTGCCGAAGTTGAGGCATCAGCAGCGTGTAGGCCCGTTCCAAGGCGAACGCTTCAACATCGACCGCGACACAGTTCAGGTTGGCGATGCCCAGGGCCGTTTCCCGATATTCGACGTTTTCCTTTCGGCAGGCAGCCAATAGCACGTCGACTAAATTATCCCCTTTGGATGAGGCGCCCTGAACTTCGAAGTCAATGGCGACCTCATCGAGCGGATAGGGAATATACTGATCCGCCTGGACCTGGATATCGGACTCCATCTGTTCATCGCTGAGACCGGCACTCATTTCAATAATTTTGGTGATCACCGAGGAGCCGGCAACGGCGACGGCCGCATCGGTTAATTTGGTGTGCGACTTGGATTTCAGCTTTTCGATGGCCTCGCCAACACTGGCCTCGTCATTGATGTTTTTCTCGACCACGGCGTTGTCGGGCAGCGGTTCCACCGCATAAGCTTCAATTCGATACCCATCACCTGAACGACTCAACTCCATTAACTTCACTGAAGTCGAACTAATGTCGATGCCAAGCAACCTTTTTTGTTTCTTTTTAAATAAGGAGGCCACCGATATTTCCCTTTTATAACATGCACTTACGCGCACTTATTAGTTTTTACATTAACTATTACATATCACTCTAGACCAATCCGCAATGTATAAAAAACTCGTATTTAAGCTTATAATCCATGCTTGGTGTCGAATATTTGGCGTAACTTGTTAATTTTCTTGGAAAATTATGAACTTCATTGGTAAATCAATACGTTTTCTAATATGGGCACTTTTTGCTTCGATTTGTGGCACAGTTCTCATTTCCGCAAGCATGTATCTCTACTTGTCTCCGGCGCTGCCCAATGTCCAGACTTTGAAAGACTTCAAACTGCAGACACCCATGCGGGTACTCAGCGCAGATGGACAACTTATTGCAGAGTATGGGGAAAAGCGTAGATCACCTTTGACCTATCAACAAGTTCCGCCCCGCTTTGTCCAGGCGCTGATCGCGATCGAAGATAAACGCTTTGAAGAACATCGCGGCGTGGACCCGATTCGCTTTAGCCGAGTTGTGCTGGACTTGCTGATGACTGGCGATCGGGAAGGCGCAGGGGGGTCTACCTTGACTCAGCAGGTCGCGCGTAACTACTTCCTAACGCAACAAAAGACCTTTACGCGAAAGTTCACCGAAATACTGCTCGCCCTCAAGATGGAAAGTGAGCTGTCGAAGCCTGAAATTTTCGAGCTCTATATCAATAAACACTTCCTAGGTTACCGTTCCTATGGCATTCAGGCCGCGGCAACCGTCTATTACGGCAAAGACATCAATGACTTGACGCTGCCGCAACTGGCGATGATTGCCGGTCTGCACCAGGCGCCCTCGAGCGCAAACCCGATCGCCAATAAGCAGAGAGCTAAGAAACGACGCAATGCCGTGTTGTCGGCCATGCGGGGTAATCTGTTCATCACCGACAGCGAATATCAATCCGCCATTCAAGCGCCTATTACGGCCACCTATCACGGTAACAATCCGGAGTTTGAGGCTTTTTATCTAGCCGAAATGGTGCGTGCCGAAATGGTAGATCGCTTCGGATTGGCCGCCTACGATGATGGCTACACGGTCTACACCACGGTCAACAGCGCCCTGCAAAAGGCAGCCAACCGGGGCGTGCGCAAGTCGCTGGTCGATTATTCCCGTCGCCATGGCTATCTTGGCCCGGAACTGCATTTGAGCGTACAAGATCCCAGCCAACAGCTCGACATGGCCGGTCTGAACGAGCTCTATCCACGCGGCGGTCTGGTGCCAGCGCTCGTGGTACCGGGTGACGAGCTGGGTCTGTACGTTATTCCCAAAGGCGAAACCACACCAATCTTGTTGCCTATGGCAGATCTGGGTTGGGCCCGTAAGCGCATTAAGGTGGATGAAAAGGGCCCCGCGATCAAGGTCCCTGAAGATGTAGCGGTACCCGGGGATATCGTTCGTCTGGAAGCCACAGAACAGGGTTGGCAACTGGCCCAGATCCCTTATGTGCAAGGCGCCTTGGTGGCACTCGCACCGCTTGATGGCAGCGTTCAGGCGCTGGTGGGAGGCTTTGACTATCAGCTGTCCAAGTTCAACCGCGCCGTTCAGTCCAATCGTCAGCCGGGGTCAAACTTCAAACCCTTCGTCTACAGTGCCGCCTTGGACAAGGGTTATACCCCGGCCACCATCGTCAATGATGCGCCCATCGTGCGCTCGGACTCCACCCTAGAGGGTGTCTGGCGACCGAAAAATTCTGGCGACCGTTACCTTGGCCCTATCCCCTTGCGCCAGGCGTTGTATCAGTCGCGTAACCTCTCCAGCATTCGAGTTCTGGACGACATCGGTATCCGCTACGCCCGTAATTATATCAATCGGTTCGGCTTTGCTACCGAGCGATTATCAAATGATATGACCCTGGTGCTAGGCAGTACGGCCATGTCGCCGATGGAGATAGCCACTGGTTACGCCGTCTTTGCGAATGGCGGCTATAAGGTTGAGCCCTATTTTATCGACCGAATTGAAGACTCAAACGGCAATATCGTTTATCAGGCAAACCCGGCGATTGTTTGTCGCGGTTGCCCCGAGGCACCCAACGTTTTTGCCCCGGCCGACTCCAGCCAGAGCACGGCGATCGACATTCAACCCCTTGCACTGAACGTCGATGAGGGTCGAGCCAGCGCGCCACCGGTGCCAATTCCAGTAAAACGCTTTGCACCCCAAGTGGTGTCACCGCAAACGGCCTTTCTGATCGACTCCATGCTCAAAGATGTGGTTTTGCTCGGCACGGCACGGGCGGCGAAACGCGCTTTGCCGCGCGACGACCTCGCCGGCAAAACTGGCACCACAAATGACGCCGTGGATGCCTGGTTTACCGGTTATAACGGTGATTATGTGGCATCAACCTGGGTCGGTTACGACTCGAATACCTCCTTAGGCTACAACGAGTTCGGTGGCAAGGCGGCCTTGCCCGGATGGATTGAATTTATGACCGCGGCACTGGCCAATAGGCCGACCAATAATCTGCCGCAACCGGTCGGTATTGTGCAAGTTCGGATTGACCCCAAGACCGGCCTGCTGGCGACGCCTAAGACACAGGACGCCCGCTTTGAGTTCTTTAAAGCCGACAACGTGCCCACGACCTTCACCAGCACAACGCTCAATATTGACTTCAGCGTTAAGCAACAGACCACCACGCCGGGGCTTGACGAGCAGGCCGCGGACTCGCCAGAGGTCCTTTTTTAACGCCAAGGAAACTTAATTTTAGGCAAAAAAAACCCGCCGATTGGCGGGTTTTTTTGAGTCTAGAGCGGGCCTTTAGGCAGTAACTTTGGCCTTATCTTCTTCGGTCACTTCTTTCATCGATAACTTAACTCGACCACGGGCGTCGACATCCAATACCTTAACGTAGACCTCTTCACCCTCTTTGATCTTGTCTGACACCTTCTCAACGCGCTCTGCAGCGATTTGAGAAATGTGTACCAGGCCGTCTTTGCCCGGCAAGAAAGTAACGAAGGCACCAAAGTCGGCCAGTCGTGCGACCTTACCGAGGTAGACCGTACCGATCTCTGGCTCAGAAGTAATGGCCAAGATGCGATCACGGGCCGCGTTAGCAGCTTCCTTGGTCGGCGCATAAAGCCGTATAGAACCGTCATCCTGGATATCGACCTGAGCACCGGTTTCTTCAACGATGGAGCGAATCATCGCGCCGCCCTTGCCGATTACGTCGCGAATCTTGTCCTGATCAACCCGCATGGTCTGCATGGTTGGGGCATTGTCGGGCAGTTCTGGCCGAGCGTAGCCAATAACTTGGGCCATCTCACGAAGAATGTGCAGGCGCGCTTCCATGGCTTGCTCGAGCGCAATTTCCATAATCTGCTCGGTAATACCGTGGATTTTAATGTCCATCTGCAGCGCCGTAATACCGTTTTCGGTACCAGCGACCTTAAAGTCCATGTCACCCAGGTGATCTTCATCGCCCAAGATGTCGGTCAATACGGTGAACTGATCGCCCTCTTTAACCAGACCCATGGCGATACCGGCAACCGGGAACTTAACCGGCACACCGGCGTCCATCAAGGCCAGAGACGCACCACAGACGGATGCCATTGAAGACGAACCATTGGATTCGGTAATCTCAGACACCACTCGTACCGTGTATGGAAAATCGTCGATCGACGGCATCATGGCCAAAACACCACGTTTAGCCAAACGCCCATGACCAATCTCACGACGACCGATGCCGCCCATACGACCGGCTTCGCCGACGCTGAACGGTGGGAAGTTGTAATGCAGCATGAAGTTGTCGGTCACAGTACCAGCCAACATGTCTTCCATCTTACCGTCACGCAGCGTACCTAGGGTCGCGGTGACCAGAGCCTGAGTTTCGCCTCGGGTAAACAGAGCCGAGCCGTGGGCACCGGGCAGCACATCAATCTCAACCTTGATCGGGCGAACGGTCTTGCCGTCTCGGCCATCGATACGCGGGTGACCATCGACGATGCGCTTACGCACGGTAGATTTTTCGATCTTGCTGAACATGGCGCTGACCGACTCTTTCGAGGTTTCGCCATCCGCGGTAGCTAAGGCTTCGATAGCCTCGGCACGCAGAGCAGATAGGGCGGTGTAACGCACCATCTTGTCGGCCACCTGATAGGCGTCAGAAATACGCGCGGTAAAGGCGTCAGCAACCCTGGCTTTCAGTTCTACGTTCTCAACAGCAGGCTGCCAATCCCAGCTTGGCTTGCCGTTTTCGGCAGCAAAGGCTTTGATCGCAGTGATCGCGGTTTGAAATTCTTCATGCGCGAACAGTACCGCACCCAACATCTGATCCTCAGACATCTCTTGAGCTTCGGATTCAACCATCAATACCGCGTCTTCGGTACCGGCGACAACCATGTTCAAACGCGAACCGAGCAGTTCTTCGTAGGTCGGGTTGAGCTGATAGCCGTTGGCATCGGTATAGGCAACACGTGCCGCGCCGATTGGGCCACTGAACGGAATGCCTGAGATAGCCAAGGCCGCCGAGGTCGCTAACATAGCAGCGATATCCGGATCATCGGTCTTGTTGGCCGACAGCACGTTGATAACGACCTGGACCTCATTCATAAAGCCTTTGGGGAACAGGGGACGAATAGGACGGTCGATCAGACGCGAGGTCAGGGTTTCTTTTTCGGACGGTCGACCTTCACGCTTCAGGTAACCACCGGGAATTCGACCAACCGCATAGTGCTTTTCTTGATAATGTACGGACAGTGGGAAGAAGTCCTGGCCCGGTTTGGCCGAGTCGGTGGCGACAACAGTCGCCAGAACGATGATGTCACCAATGGTACACAGGGCAGCACCAGTGGCCTGGCGGGCAACACGACCAGTTTCCAAGGTGACGCTCTTGCCACCGAAGGTGAAGGTTGTCGTTTTCGGTATGAGTTCAAGCACGGTAATTTCCTCGTAGGGACGGTAACAACGATGCTTCTATCACTGCGCTACACAGCATCATAAGACGCTCAAACACACTGATAGAAGCCCCAATGCAGTACTGGGCGGTAATCGTTGTTAGGCCGTTTTTTATGGGTGGAATCAAAATAGGAGTCGTAGCTATAGCAGTCAACAAGGTCGTCGGCAGCCGGAAATGACAAAAGGCCCCATTGGGGGCCCTTTTTAGAGAACGCGGTCTTATCGACGTATGCCGAGACGCTTGATCAATGTTGCGTAACGCGAAACATCTTTGCTCTTCAGATAATCCAGCAGCTTACGACGCTGGTTTACCATACGAATCAAGCCACGACGCGAATGGTGGTCTTTCGCATGTTCCTTGAAGTGAGACTGCAAAGTCTCGATGTTGATCGTTAACAGCGCGACTTGAACTTCAGGAGAACCTGAATCACCTTCGCTTTGACCGAATTCTTTAACAATTTCTGCTTTCTTTTCGACGCTTAATGCCATCGTTTCGTTACTCCATGAATGTGCTATTGATAGAAAATGCTAGCCGTGCACATTAACAGCTGCATTCCTGTCACCATCGACCAGACTGGTGAACGCGAGAAATTATACACGAGGGCTGTACGCGAACCAACCTCTTAAACATCTGCCCGAGCAATTAGCCGTTCCGGCTGCAGCCGGCCCAGGTCAGAGACTTGCCCGACACCCAAGAAATCCTGATCCGGGCCATAGACACGGGCCTGACCCGGCGCATGATCGGTTTGAACGTCATTGCCATTGGAGAAATACTTGGCCCGATCCGCTGTCAACTGGATCACCGGCAGATCGATCAGTAGCTGGTCAATCGAGATCAATAGCTGATCCATCTCCTCGATAGCACCGCGCTCTTGCAGCTCGATCAAGGCATCCAAACTGATCGCCTGGGTGATATTAAACTGGCCGTGCTCTGTGCGGCGCAACGCAGTAACGTGCGCAACCGTGCCCAATGCAACGCCAATATCGGCCACCAAGGTACGAATATAGGTACCTTTGGAGCACTTTACTTCTAGGCTAAGGTCAGGACTGGCCCAAGCGCTCAGGCGGTTCTCGAAGATGGTGACCGGGCGGGCTGTCAATTCAACTTCGATGCCCGCGCGCGCCAACTCATAGAGTTTCTTACCATCGCGCTTCAGGGCCGAGTACATCGGTGGAATCTGTTCAATCGGGCCGACAAAGCAATCTGCAAGGACGGCCTCAATTTCGGCGGCACTCAGCTCGGGCACCGCTTCGGTGGCTACGACCTGCCCTTCGGCGTCCAGCGTGTCGGTGGCGATACCGAGCAAACCTGTGGTCAAATAGCGCTTATCGGCATCGAGTAAAAACTGGGTGAACTTGGTTGCCTCGCCAAAACAGATCGGCAGCAGGCCAGTAGCCAAGGGGTCGAGCGCGCCGGTATGTCCGGCCTTCTGCGCCTGGTAGAGCCAACGGACCTTTTGCAGCAGGGCATTAGAGGAAAAGCCGAGCGGCTTGTCGACCAGGAGCACACCGTTCAGTGGCCGCCCTTTACGGCGTCGAGCCATCTTTATTCTTCCTCTTCGGACGCCTGGGAGCGCAACGTGTCTTCTGATACGGCACGGTCGATCAGGGCCGATACCTTGGACCCGGAGTCAATAACCGCGTCGTAATGGAACCGGAGCATCGGTATTACCCGCAGACTGAGCCCGTGAGCCAAACGCGTGCGCATAAATCCCGCCGCATTATTGAGTACCTTCTGCTGCTCGATGCGCGTCTTCGCTTGGGCTTCTTCGTCCGCCTGCGGGCCAAAGGCCATACAGGTAAAGTAGATCTCGGCATAGGACAGGTCGGTTGACACCTTGACGTCATTGACCGTTACCATACCGACCCGAGGGTCCTTCACTTCTTGTTGGATTATCTTAGACAGATCTCGTTGAATCTGATCACCAATTTTCCGAATACGGCTCATGTTACTGGCCATGTCACACCTCTCTAAAACGAAAAAAACCGGCCAGCCGCGAGGCCTGGCCGGTTTCTATTTATTACTGCAATTAGTCGTCAATGGTACGAGCGACTTCACGGATATCAAACACTTCAATCTTGTCGTCGACCTGGACGTCGGTATAGTTCTTCACACCGATACCACATTCCATACCCTGACGAACTTCCTGAACATCGTCCTTAAAGCGTCGCAGCGACTCAAGCTCGCCTTCATAGATCACGACCTCTTCACGCAACACTCGAATCTTCTTGTTACGATGCACAGTGCCATCGATAACCATACAACCGGCTATCTGACCGTATTTTGGTGAATTAAAGATGTCACGCACTACCGCTAGGCCGACGAACTCTTCACGCAATTCAGGCGACAACATGCCGTTCAGTGCTGCTCGGACATCATCGATCAGGTCATAGATAACGTTGTAGTAACGTAAGTCCAAACCACCACGTTCGATAACTTCTCGGGCATTGCCGGTCGCACGAACGTTGAAGCCAAATACTACCGCATGAGCGCTAATGGCGAGGTTCGAGTCGGACTCGGAGATAGCGCCAACGCCGCTGGATACTATATTAACCTTAACCTCGTCATTACCCAGCTTGAGCAACGAACCGGTTATAGCTTCCAATGAACCGCGTACATCCGCCTTCAGAACGACGTTGAGCACCTTGCGCTCGGAACCGTCCATATTGGCAAACAATGCATCCAGCTTTGCAGCTTGCTGCAATGAATGTATCGCGCCTTTGGTACGCGAGTAGCGCAGGTTAGCAACATCGCGTGCAGCCCGCTCGTTCTCGGCAACAACAAACTCATCACCGGCATTGGGCGTACCGTTCAGGCCCAGCACTTCGACTGGAATCGACGGTCCTGCTTCATCAGCCGGCTTACCGGTCTCGTCAAGCAGGGCACGTACCCGACCGTAAAAGGAACCGGCCAAAATAACATCACCGCGTTTCAACAAACCCGACTGCACCAGGACGGTAGCAACAGCACCCCGTCCTTTGTCCAGGCTGGATTCGATAACCACGCCCTTACCAGGTCCAGTATGGTGAGCTCGCAATTCAAGCAGCTCAGCCTGAAGTGACACGGCTTCTAGCAACTCATCGATGCCCAGACCCGAATGGGCCGACACTTGAATAAATTGCGTATCACCGCCCCACGATTCCTGAATAACACCGTGCTGAGACAGCTCATTAATCACGCGTTCTGGATCGGCGCTTTCTTTATCCATCTTGTTAATCGCGACCACGATCGGCACGCCGGCTGCTCGTGCATGCGTTACCGCTTCGATCGTCTGAGGCATAACCCCATCATCGGCGGCGACCACCAAGATAATAACATCGGTCGCCTTGGCGCCACGGGCACGCATGGCGGTAAAGGCCGCGTGTCCTGGTGTGTCCAAGAAGGTAATCATGCCGCGGGCAGATTCCACATGGTAGGCACCAATATGCTGAGTAATACCGCCTGACTCGCCGGCCGTAACTCGAGACTTACGGATAAAGTCGAGCAAGCTCGTTTTACCATGGTCGACATGACCCATTACCGTGACGACCGGTGCACGAGGACCGACCTCGCCACTGTAAGTCACTTCCATCATGGTATCTTCAAGCAGGTTGTCATTCACAATAAGGTATTTGTGACCCATCTCTTCAGCGATCAAAATGGCCGTATCCTGATCAAGCGGCTGGTTTACCGTCGCCATGACACCCATCTTAAACAACATCTTGACAACATCGGCTGACTTCACAGCCATCTGTTGGGCCAGTTCGCCAACGGTGATGCTTTCACCAATTTCAACAACACGAATAACCGGAGCAGTCGGCTTTTCGAACTGGTGCTCAAGATTCTTCTTCGCTTTCTTGGCCTTACGGCGACGGGCACTGAAGCTATCCTCGTCGAGCGCAGTTAACATCTGTTGATGCTTGTTACCCGAACGATGCGTTGACGCACGTTGAACTTCGGCCTTCTTGCCTACTTTCTTGTGACCGGCTTTGCGACCGCCGTCGGCAGCTGCTGCATTGCCATCTTCCGTGCGCCGAACCGGCTCGCGTTCCTTCGGATGCTTCTTCTTCTCGGTGGTACGATCTTCTTTGCCCATCTTCGCTTCAGCGCCGGCAACATCGCCTGCTGGAGGCGTGCTGACGGATGTCGGACTGGCCGCCGCGGCACCTTTGGACTGCTCTGCGTTGTCGGCTTCGGTCTTCTGAGCGCCTTGATTTTCTTTGGCTTTTTTCTCTAAAGACGCCTTTAAACGCGCTGCATCGAGCTTCGCATCTTCTTCAGCACGCTGAGTGGCACGATCGGCTTCTACCTTAACAACCGGTACACCAGCATTATCAAGATCTGCACCATCTACTTCATCCCGCTTCACATAGGTTCGTTTTTTGCGAACTTCGATACTGACGGTTTTAGACTTAGAGCCACCACCGGACTTCAAGGTCGTGGTGATTTTTCGCTTCAGTGTAATCTTGGTCGGCGCATCACTGCTTTCACCGTGACTGCTCTTCAAATGCGACAGCAACTTATGCTTCTGGTCGTCATTCACTGAATCTGCTTCGTTCTTGTGTGGCAAACCGGCCGCACCCATCTGGGTGAGCAGCTTTTCCACTGGCGTGCCGACGGAATCGGCTAACTGTTTTACCGTAACTTCTGACATAGAGCTCTCCTTACCGCCTATTCGTTTTCAAACCATGGTGCGCGAGCAGCCATAATGAGTTTGCCGGATTGTTCTTCTTCCAGACCCGTAGCTTCCATAAACTCATCAATGCTTAACTCTGCGACATCTTCCATGGAAACAATGCCTTTACTTGCTAATACAAGCGCTAAGTGTTCATTCATGCCTTCAAGGGCCAACAAATCTGCATGGGGCTGCGCAGATTCGAGTTCTTCTTCAGAGGCCAGTTCCTGCGTAAGCAGAATATCTTTGGCCCGCTGGCGCAACTCGTTAACCAAATCTTCGTCAAAACCGTCAATTTCCAGCATCTCGCTGAGGGGCACATAAGCCACCTCTTCCAGCGTAGTAAAGCCTTCCTCGACAAGCGCGATGGCGATTTCTTCGTCGATATCCATCTTGCTGACAAAATGGCTTACGAGTTGTCCTACTTCCTGTTCTTGCCTGGCACCTGCCTCATCTTCGGTCATGACATTAATTGTCCAGCCCGTCAGCTCACTGGCCAAACGGACATTCTGTCCGCTCCGACCGATGGCCATCGCTAAATTCTCTGCCGCGACGGCAACCTGCATGGAATTGGTTTCTTCGTCCATCACAATGGAGGCGACTTCAGCAGGCGCCATGGCATTGATTACCAACTGCGCCGGATTGTCGTCCCAGAGAATAATATCAACGCGCTCATTACCCAGCTCATTCGAGACGGCCTGAACACGTGAGCCGCGCATACCGACACAGGCACCGATCGGATCGATGCGCTTATCATTGGTCTTCACTGCAATTTTTGCCCGCAGACCCGGATCACGAGCACAAGCGCGAATATCTAACAGCTCTTCTTGGATCTCCGGCACTTCTATACGAAACAATTCAATTAGCATGTGGTTGCTTGATCGGCTCAACTCAAGTTGAGGGCCGCGACCTTCCGGCTTAATACTGTGCAATACCGCTCGAACTCGATCGGCCATGCGGAAATTTTCCCGACCAATCATCTGCTCTCTAGGCAATATTGCTTCTGCATTATTACCTAAGTCGAGGATAAGCCCTTCACGCGAAACTTTTTTAACGGTTCCGGAGACCATCTCGCCGATTCGATCACGGTAGGCGTCGACAATGCGAGCGCGCTCAGCATCGCGAACCTTTTGAACTATAATTTGTTTGGCTGCTTGGGCGCTGATGCGACCGAAGGTTTCACCTTCAATTTTTTCTTCGTAAACATCGCCCGGCTGCAAGGTTAGGTCAACCTCATGCGCTTCTTGGGTTGTCCACTCCGAGCCAAGGGTAGGGACTCCGCTATTATCCATTACTAACCAACGACGGAAGGTTTCATACTCACCAGTCTTACGGTCAATAACGACGTAAATATCGGGTTCTCCTTCGTCATTCAATCGCTTTTTCGCGGCGGTTGCTAAGGCCAATTCCATCGCATCGAAAATTACTTCGCGGGAAACGCCCTTCTCATTTGCAACTGCATCTACGACTAGGAGAATTTCTTTACTCATCGTTTCAGCCCCTTCCTTTCGCTTGAGCGTAAACGCTCGTTGAATTTAAAATCATCATTAACTAAAAATTACTTAAAGTTCGGAATGACCCGACCTTTTTCGACACTTTCGATGGGCAGTAAAAAATCGACACCATCGACGGTCACAATTACATTTTCATCTTCTATTCCGGCGAGCACACCTTTAAAGTTTTTTCGACCTTCAAAGGCATGACGCAATTTAATTTCAGCCCATTCACCAGAGTACGCAGCGTACTGTTCGACAGTAAATAGCGAGCGGTCCATGCCAGGAGAAGAAACCTCAAGACTGTAGTTTCCAGTAATGGGATCTTCAACATCCATTACCGCGCCGACCTGCCGACTTACTTCCGCACAATGATCAACATGAATGCCATCTTCATGATCGATAAAGATCCTCAGCGTTGAAAACTTACCATTACGTAGGTATTCAATACCCCACAGGGTAAAGCCCATTCCTACTATCACAGGCTCAATCAAAGCCTGTATTTCATCGTTTTTTGCCACGAATTACGCCTATTCTTACCTTGTAACATCATTCTGGAAAAATCAGAATGACAAAAAAAGGGCGACTGTAGCAACACAATAGGTTTCCTTGTATCGCCAGAGGCCCATCCACACCAAGCGCGCCAAAACAAAAAAGGAACGCTCAAAAACCAAAAAACCCCTACATGAGGGGCCTTAAATACATCCTTTTTACGAAACACCCCCAGGTATTTCAGCGCATGCTTCACAGCAAACACTTTGATCAGCAATGGCTCGGAACATACCTGAACTATCGCTAACCGTGCAACGGCCTGCCAACGCAGCCCATTCCGTAGGTCTTAATTACTAGCAGGAGCCGGATTTGAAACGGTCCGCGCTCGGCGACGACCTTGATCGGCAATGCCGATTTGTTCGCCTAGTTTCGGCTTCTACACCAAAACCTAATTGGTAGCGGGGGCCGGATTTGAAACGGTCCGCGCTCGGCGACGACCTTGATCGGCAATGCCGATTTGTTCGCCTAGTTTCGGTTTCTACACCAAAACCTAATTGGTAGCGGGGGCCGGATTTGAACCGACGACCTTCGGGTTATGAGCCCGACGAGCTACCAGACTGCTCCACCCCGCATCAAAACATTATAATCACTGGCCTTTACGACCGCGCAAATTATACGGACAGGGCCCTTAGGTTGCAAGGGGCCTCTGCCTTCAGAATAGAAC
>JBLHFL010000003.1:0-27793 GCA_047618105.1 Granulosicoccus sp. | reverse complement strand
CAGACCGACGCCAATCAGTTCACCGAACATCATCCACAGGGTTCGTTTTACCCCGATGGTAATGCCCAAGGTCATGGCCAGGGTCATACACATGCCCGGCGTAAAGGACACAAACATAAAGGTCGGGATAAAGGCCGCCAAGAGTGTGAGATTGAGCATGATTTTCCTTAGGTGACGGCGCATATTAATGCGGCCTGGTTACATCTTAAGCGTAGCGCATAGTGGCGCTGGCTTCTGTGGTCTAGACTCTTTTTTGGGGGTGTGGCCAAGGTCTCGGTCTAAGATTGTATTCTACAGGCCTGTGATACACTGACTAAAGTACTTTATTTAAATGACAAGGTTGCTGTGCCAGAGTGCCAGAGCTTAAGTCAAGGAGAGTCCTGATGCATTATGCAATGAGCGCGAGCTGTGCACTAATGGTTGCTGCCACGTTGGCCAGCCAGACATCGGCCGATGTCGGTGTGCTCGATAAGTATGAATGCCACGACCACGGCGAAACTGGCCAGTACCATTGTCATGGCGCCGCCGATCTGGCCAAGCTGGGCGGCTTGGTGCTCGGCCTGGATACCCGCGCGCAAGGCTGGTCGACGGGGGGCGAGGAGCTATTTGTCTTTGCTGGGGCGGCACTCAATGCCGAATACACTCATCGCTGGCTGGCGTTTACCGGCAGCTATTTTTATCTGCCCTTGGTCAGTGGTGTCGCTGGCACCAGCGTCGATTTTGACCAGAGCGTTGCGCAACAGGGCTGGGAGGCCGGACTCAAGTTGGGTCCCGGCGTCGGCCGCCTGGGTTCTAAACTGTACGCCACCGCCGGTTGGTCGAATGCCGAGCTCACCGACAGCGGGGATAGCACCAATGATGTCACCTTGGCCGGTTATTATATCGGCGCCGGCTTAGGCAGGAATACCAAGGCGCTCAGTTTCGATCTGATCGGAACCTATCGCGACCCGGCGGCCGTAATCGACTATGTAACGAAACAAACCGGCAGTCGCACCGATGTGGTACATTTCGATATACGTTTAGCACTGGGGTGGCGTTTTTAAGCCAGCCTTATATTTGATAGTTGTGGGAATGCTCTAATCGATGAAGATTGCTGTTGTGGCGCTCGCACTGTTTGCAGCCCTCCCCGCCCTGGCCTCGCCAGGAGCTGTGGATGAGTACGATTGCCACCGGGATACCCAATCACGTGACTATCATTGCCACGGTTCAGTGGCAGATGCGAAACAAAGCCACCTACTGATCGGCGGTCAATTTTCGGGTGACCAATGGCTCTGGGACAACGGCCCGGGCAATCTCTTTGCAGGCGCCGCCGTGGCCGGTGAGTGGGCCGTCGATTCGATTGCGGTGCGCGGCAACTATAGCTACGGCGTTCACCTCAACGGAAATCACGGCTTCGCATTAAGTGGCTGGGATCTCAATATTAAAGTTGGCAGTGGCCTGGCGCGCTTGGGCAATCACCTATTTGCTCAAGCCGGGTATGCCAATCGGCGTTTTATCTTTCCCGATAGCAGCGCCAAGCCCTTTGACGGATTTCAGATGGGGGTTGGCTGGGTCAGGGTCATGGAGAAGTTTGCCGTCGACGCCGTACTCCTCTATCAAGACCCGACCGCGCTAGAACAGATTTGGGATGACCTCAACTTCCCCGGCAAACTGACATCGTATCGGGCCAGTCTGGGCGTATATCGGCGTTTTTAGGCGAAGATCCGCACTATGCGTTTAGTGTGCCGTACCGCGTTCTGAGTCCAAGGCCATGCCCAATCGGACGTGTAAATCGGCGGCCTTGGGCAGGTTATTGAGCACCTGTTCCGCTAATTGATCGGGCCGCATCGGCGACTTACGCGCCGAAAGATAGAGCTTAGCGTTTTCGGTACTGGCAAAAAACTTCAAGGCAAAGACCTGTGACGTCAACTCGGTGCGCAATTCCTCCGGGATGGAGGCCGACCAAATGGTTGCGATGCGGCGATAACCCACTTCAAAACCATGACTGAAACTGTTTAGCGCACTGGCCGGTTGCAACGCGGCCAGCGGATCGGTCTCGCTCGGCAGTGCGTATTGATGCTGTGCCATGCGCGCTAAGCTGTGCACCTGATAGGAAATCAATAGGTTCACCGCAGCCGCTGGCGCTTCACCGGAGATCTGAATAAGGGGCAATAGATCGCCGAGCCATTCGCTGGGCGATACCTTGGCCGGCACGCTATTAATAGCAAAGAGATAGCCGTCTATCGATTCGATATTGGGCATCAACTCACTGCGCGCGACGCGATCCTGCCCCTTCAATTGGCTGAAACGCGCGGTTAAATCATCGAGCGCGACTCGATAGCTGACGCTCTTGGCCCATTGGTCGGTCATACTTGATCTCCGGCGCGATCTGTCGGCTTGGTTGCTGTGCCCTCGTCTATCGACTGCGTCTGGTGTAAGGCTTTCCATTCGGCGAAAGGCATGCCATAGATATACTCGCGAGCCGCTTCCTTATCGATCTGGTGGCCGCGTTCTTGCGCCGCCGCAGCGTACCATTTGGCAAGGCAGTTACGACAAAAGCCGGCCAGGTTCATCAGGTCAATATTCTGCACCGCCTTGTTCTGATCCAAATGAGCGACCAGTCGGCGAAAGGCAGCGGCTTCAAGTTCTATCTGAGTCTGTTTATCCATGCGCTTATCCACCCGATTTTTTTACTCGGTAACCCTTGGTTGTTAGCGTTTCCAGGAGCAGGTCCCGGAAATCGCCCTGTATTTCGATAACACCCTCTTTCACGGTGCCACCGGTACCGCATCTGGCCTTGAGTTCTTTGGCCAATAGCTTTAACTCGGTTGGTGTTGCGAGCACGCCCTTAATCAGCGTCACGCCTTTACCCTTGCGGCCTTTGGTTTCCCGATGCAGACGCACGATGCCATCCCCGTCGGGGCGGATCTCAATACCGCAACTGCAGTCCGCTATGGGCTGGTCGCAGTCCGGGCAGATCTTACCGCTCTCGGTGCTGTAGACTCGCGCACTGGCGCTGAACAAGGCCTCCAGTCCGGGTTTCTGTTTCTGTGCCATATTAAGGTCCAATGCGCCGGCTTCAGCCGCAGCTGAAACCGACTAACCCGATCAAACGATCGCGAGCATTTCCACTTCAAAAACCAACGCCTGATAAGGTCCGATTGCGCCGCCAGCACCTTGCGCGCCATAGGCAAGCTGGTGCGGGATGCAGAGTTTCCACTTATCACCCGGTACCATCAGCTGCAAAGCCTCGGTCCAACCGGCAATCACGCCGTTGACAGCAAATTCGATCGGCTCGCCACGCTGCACCGAGCTGTCAAACACCTCACCATTAATCAAGGTGCCGTGATAGTGAACCTTAACTTTTGAGGTAGGCAGCGGCTTCACACCGCTGGCATCGCCAGCACTGATCACTTCGTATTGCAGACCCGATTCAGTCACGGTAACCGAGTCGCGCGCAGCATTTTCAGTTAAGAACACTTCACCTTCGCCGGCCAGAGCCTGTTCTTTTTCGGCCTGGGCACTGGTCAAGCGCTCACGAATCACATCATAGGCGTTTTGCATATCGATGCTGCTGACCGGGTCCGCTACCTGATTAAAGGCCTCTAAGACGCCTTGCGTGACTGCGGTTATATCCAAGCCGTCGAACGGCTGTTCTAAAAGTTGGCCACCCATCTGGCGACCGATACCGTAGCTGACGCGTAATTCCGGCGTATCGTAGTTAGACATAGTTTACTTCTTCCTTAGTGAGATGGTGTTAAAAGTTGGCAGTGTACCACAGGGCTCTGTGCATGCGCCTAGACGCCGGCTGTTTCAGCCTGAATTTGCTCAAGCGCTTGGCGGAACGCAGCCACGGGTTGGCCGCCGCTAATGCTGTATTGGTCGTTAATGATAAAGGTCGGAACGGCTGATATACCCAACTGCCGCATACGCTGTTGCTCGCCTAGGACCAAGTCCCGGTAGTCATCGCCGGCGAGTATTTCGGCCGCTCGATCCCGTGCCAGGCCCACCTGCTCGACCAATGTTAATAGGGTTTCGTGGTCATTAAGGCGCTTATTGTCGGTGAAATGGGCGCTAAAGAGGGCCATCTGCAATTCACTTTGCTTGTCGTGTTCTTGAGCCCAAGCCAATAATCGATGACAGTCAAAACTATTTATCATGATGCCGTCGTCGGCGAAATTAAAGCTGAAGCCCGCCTTAGTGCCCAGCTCACTTATATGCGTCCTATTCGAGTCGCTTTGTTCGGCGGTCATGCCGTATTTTTCAACCAAATGTTCGCGCATATTTTGACCTGCGATCGGCATTTGTGGATTGAGTTCGAAGGGCTGCCAACTGATATCTGCGCGCAATTCCGGTTCCAATGACGCTAACGCCTGAGTTAGGTTTTTATAGCCGATGACACACCAAGGGCACATCACATCGGATACTATTTCAATTTTCATCTTGGCTGCCTCAAAAAGTCTCAATGAATTTGGGCGCAACAGCTGTTGCGCCCTACCCAATGGCAATGGCATCAGTTCGGGCGACTTCAAGGCCTGGGTCGGATTTAATGCTCGCGCACAGCACCGATCAGAGCCTCAATGGTGAGCACGGCAGGGTCGGATGGCTAGGCAAACTCGGCTAATAATATCTTCGCCAAGCGGTGGGCGCTTATCCAGGCGGCCTCAATCCGATTGCCTTGCGTCCAATCGCCGGCTAAACCGATACGGTTAGCCGGATGCCATTGTTGAATCGGCTCCAGCGTGGTGGCTTGGGCGTAGAGCCAACGGTGGCTGAATGATTGATGGATCTCGGGCAGGGTGGTATTGGCTAAGCACTCCAATACCTCGACTACCTGCTGTTGCAGTAATTCAGGCGACGCATCGAGGTGGTTTGCGCTCCACTGAGCGGTAAAATGCATCACCCAGGTTTCATGCTGTTGCGGCCGATCTGGCTTGGCTGAATCGCGCGCGGCCCAGCCGACAATGCCATCTTTAACAAAGACCGCATCGGCTTCGATGCCCGTTGTTTCAACAAACGCTATGGCGACGGCCCAAGTGGGTGTCATGTTCTGGCTATCGAGCTCGGCGGTGCCGATCACCCCAGCAGGCAATAAAGCTTGGGATTGGGCCAGCGGTGCGGTTAAAATTACCGCATCAAAACTGCCATAATGCTCGCCATGTTCGTCCCATAGCCGCCACCGATCGCCATCGGCCTCGAGACGATCAATCCGAGTTTGCCGATAGAGCGGAATGCCTTCGGCTAAACCGTGCACCATGGCATTCATGTTCGGCGTACCGACAAAGCGCTCGCGTTTATCCGGTGATGGACTCAACTGCTCACGCGTCAAGCGCCAAGGTGTGACAGCCCAGGGCTTAACCCAACCGCGCTGCAGCCAACGGCCTACTTCGGCCTGAAAGGCGGTGGAGCTAGCGGTAAAGTATTGCGCTCCGTGATCCGCCTGCCAGTGTTCGAGGCGCCGAGTGGCCAAACGGCCGCCCAAACCCCGACTCTTTTCGAATACGACACAGGTGTGGCCAGCCTCTATAAGCTGATGGGCCAGGCTAATTCCCGCTAGCCCCGCGCCAATCACTGCAAAATTTGCCATCTTCGCCTCCTTGGGTTGCGTTGCCGCCGATTAATTTAAACGAATAATGAGAAGAAGTTCAGGCTCTAATACACTAAAGTTGCACCTATATACTTATCTTTGCCACTTTTGGACTTTTCATGCCCGTTACTCTACGTACAAGCGTACCGATACCCCTAACCGATCAGGCTATAGCCACTCACTTCGTCAGTTTTTCGGGCTTTACCGACGGTAAGGAGCACATTGCCATTATCTATGGTGCGCCCGAAACACAGGATGCGCCACTGATTCGTATTCATTCCGAGTGCCTAACCGGTGACGTCTTTGGTTCACAACGGTGCGATTGCGGCGAACAATTACAAGAAGCCCAGCGCTTGATGGCGGTGCAAGGCGGCGTCGTGCTCTATCTGCGCCAAGAAGGTCGTGGAATCGGCCTGTACAACAAACTCGATGCCTATGATTTGCAGGACCAGGGCATGGATACCTATCAGGCCAATGAGCAGCTCGGCTTCGACCACGACCAGCGCAACTTCGCCCCAGCGGTGGATATGTTGGTCGCTTTGGGACTGAAGCGCATTCGTCTGCTGTCGAATAATCCGCATAAGGCCGATGAATTGCTGGCCGCGGGGATCGAAATCAGCGAACGGGTGGATACCGGGGTCTATGTCAATCGACATAATGCCGGCTATTTAAAAGCCAAGGTCGATCAGCAAGCGCATCGAATCAATCTGCCGAAAACACCAAAGTCTGTGGATAGCCAGTAGGGCAACCAGGGTATAACTTTTGAATAAGCTGTGGATTAGTGTGGATAACTTATGTAAATCACAAGGGCAGGTACTCTATGCAATACGTCGAAGAATTCCTTTCCACGCCCGATGGGCATGACATCCCGATTCGCTTCTGGCGCCCTCAAACCGCCCGCTATGTGCTAATCATAGCCCATGGCATGGCGGAGTATTGTGAACGCTATGCGCCCTTGGCCGAATGGCTGACTGAGTCGGATATAGCCGTGATAGCCCTAAACCATCGGGGCCATGGCATGGATTGCGACGATGCTAAACTCGGCTATTTTGCCGATCATCGAGGCTGGACACGAGTGGTTGATGATCTGCATCAGGCGGTTTGTTTTGCCAAGGCGCAGATGCCCGATTGTCCTATTACCCTGCTCGGACACAGCATGGGATCCTTTATCGGCCAAAGTTATCTACAGGCCTATGGCGATTCGGTGAGCCAGGTTATTTTTAGCGCAAGCAATCGAGTCGACCGTCCCAAGCTGCTAATATCCCAGGCATTGATCGCTGTGATCGCAGCGCTGAAGGGCCGTCGTGCAACCAGTGGTCTGGTCGACTTCCTCAGCTTTGGTCAGTTCAATCGCCCGTTTCGACCCAATCGCACCGCGAGCGATTGGCTCAGTCGGGACGCCGAGCAGGTTGATGCCTATATCGATGATCCCTATTGCGGCTTTCCCTGTTCTCTGGGGCTGTGGCAGGATTTTATCGGCGGCATGCTCAGGCTGCAACCGGCGAGCTGGCCGAGCACAGTACCAATTCATCTGTTGTCGGGCAGTGCTGACCCCGTTGGTGAGTTCGGTCGTGGCATTGAGCGCTTCGCCGGCCAACTGCGCCGCGCCGACCGGCCGTTGGTGAGCTATAAACTCTATCCCGAGGCGCGCCATGAGATTATCAATGAGACCAATGCCGACGAAGTCTGGGAAGATATTCGCGCTCTGGTCTTGCATGGCCGGCTGAGCGACGCGCCAGGGCACTCAAACTAAAACGCTAAAAGGCGTCTCGACTAGGGCATATTATGCCCTAAGGAACCCATTATTCTGGCCGGGGTGATTATTTTTTATTGCCCAGCGCGCGTGCAATCAGCATAACTATCCCCACCAAAATCAAAAGATAGGTCAGGCCAGAACAGGCCCATTTGATCATAGAGAACACTGAGGCAAGCTGCGCGTTAGATGACGCAATCAGGCCATCGGCCAGGTACTGCTTTGCTATCACCGCCAGCTGATAATTTTCCAACCAATCGAACAACACCTGAACCAAGGGCAACAGGTTCAGCAGACCAGTTTTATGGGACAGGGGTTTGAATAAAACCGACACCCAGACAACATACATTAGGCCGTAAGTTAGGCCAAAAAGTGTATCCCAAATCTGATTAAAACGGATGTAGGCCTCGATCATGTTGTCGCTGCGTGCGGCCAGAAACTCCCTAATGTCCGCCTGATCGAAACCGAACGACGTACCGAGCGATTTTATCGTGCTACCGGTCACTTCAAAGCCTGTGGCTTTGGCCAACATAACCAGCAGGAGGTAGGCCAAAAATATGGCGGTAAACAAAAGACCTATCTTAACGTTGGCTTTATGGTAAAAAAACTCCGATAAGCCTCTAATTAATACTGGGGTCTTTTTTGACCTCCTCTGTGTTGCTCGCTCTAACATTTTTGCTTCGCTCCATCTTCGCTAGCCTTGCCATTCTCATCGGTCCGTCGTCAAATAAAGTTCGACAGCTGTCGCTTGAATTAGCGCGGCTCTAATTTGTATACAGTTTTGATTATGCCGCTTGAGTCTGGCGATGCAAGCGACTCTAAGTTTAATGTCTGTATTCATCGTGACCGGGGTACTTGAGCACAAATACTGGCCACCAATGACTGGAATTGTTATCCACGAAATTGCCACTAGACTTATGGGTGCTAAAGCAAACAAAGCTGTCTTTAACCACTTAACCGGAGCGGGTGATCAACCATGAAACGTAAACAAACGCTTTTTCTGTGTCTTAGCGCAGCCCTCATTACCACGGCCCTTGCGGGAGACTTTGACCGCGAGATCAAGGCGCGCCAGTCCTTTATGCAGGTCCTAGCCTACAACAACGGCCTGTTAGCCAATATGGTGCGCGGGAAAGTACCCTATGATGCTGAATTGGCCCAAACCGCCGCGCTGAATCTGAAATTGGCTGCGCAGATGAACATGAGCTCGGTCTGGGTGGTCGGTTCGGATATGAGCGTTGCCGGTAACGACACCAAGACCAAGCCAGAACTTTGGTCGACCTGGCCTAAGGCCGGCTCCTATTTAACTGATCTGAGCGAGGCCAGTGCGCTCTTAGATGGGGTTGCGGGAATGGGCTTGAAGCAGATGAAGGCGGCCTTTAGCGACGTTGGCAAGGCCTGTTCTTCCTGTCACAAAGATTTTCGCGCCAAGTAGGCGGCAAAAGGCCTATTTGCCAATACAGAAGCTGCTGAAGATTCGTCCCAGCAAGTCGTCGGGACTGAATTCACCGGTGATCTCGTTGAGGGCATTCTGTGCAAAGCGCAGATCCTCGGCGAGCAATTCACCGGCGGCCGGTCCCAGCAGTTGGGCCAAGCCAGAGTCGAGCGCGGCCTCGGCCACCGCCAAAGCATCCAGATGGCGCCGACGCGCGATAAATCCGGACTCGTGGTTACCGGTGAAGCCCATCAGCTGTTTTAAATGACTGCGCAAGGCCTCGATACCTTCGCCCTGTTGCACCGAGAGGCGCAAAACCGGCGGCTCGGACGCGGTAAAGCCGGCCGTCTCACCGGTTTTATCGATCTTGTTGCGCACCACGGTGATATTTTTCCGATCAACCAGACGATGCATCAGATCGGGCCAAATCTGTTCCGGTTCGGTGCCTTCCGATTCACTGGCGTCGACCAATAGCAGAATACGGTCGGCATTTTCAATTTCCGTCCAGGCTCGTGCCACGCCGATGCGTTCTATCGCGTCGGGGGTATCGCGCAGACCTGCGGTATCGATTATGTGTAGGGGCATCCCGTCTAGATGAATGGGTTCCTTAAGAACATCGCGCGTGGTGCCGGCCACCTCGGTCACAATGGCCCGGTCGTGACCGGCCAAGGCGTTGAGCAGACTGGATTTTCCGGCGTTCGGCCGACCGGCAAGCACTACCGTCATGCCTTCACGCATCAGGCTACCCTGATTCGCCGTCGAAACGACGGTGGCAAGCTGGACCATAATGCCGCGTAAATCGCCCTCTACCTTGCCGTCAGAGAGGAAGTCGATCTCCTCTTCGGGAAAGTCGATCGCGGCCTCAACATAGATGCGCAATTGAATTAACTGTTCAACCAAGAGGTGTACGGCCTTGGAAAAGTCACCCTGCAGCGATCGAACAGCCGATCGGGCCGCCTCGCGAGAACTGGCGTCAATCAGATCGGCGATCGCCTCAGCCTGAGTCAGGTCGATCTTATCATTGAGGAACGCCCGCTCCGAAAACTCACCCGGTCGGGCCAATCGGCAACCGAGGCGCACCAGCTGTTCGAGCAGCATCTCGAGTATCACCGGGCCACCGTGACCCTGCAGTTCTAGGACGTCTTCGCCGGTAAAGGAATGCGGGCCAGGAAAGAATAGGGCGATACCGCTGTCGATAACCTGCTGCAGATCATCATAGAAGGGGCCGTAATGGGCATAGCGAGGCTTAGGCTCGAGCTGTAACAAGCGTGTTGCCAGGTCACGCGCCTTGGCACCGGAAATACGAATGATGCCGACACCGCCGCGCCCAGGGGGCGTGGCGACGGCGACAATGGTTTCACTCGAATGATACATATGGCTGACCCCAATGTGACGCTGTGGTAAAGGGTGGATATATTAACGCTGCACAATACAAAAAGGCAGAGCAAGCTCTGCCTTTACCATGACCGTTTGGCTCAAAGAGCCGATTTACCAGCCTTATTTTTTCTGGATAAGTTTATCCTGAATAAGCTTGGCGTCGGCTCGGGCCACACTCTTGTTTACCATATGTTGCTGGGTGATGGTCGACAGGTTGTTAATAAACCAATACAGAGTCAAGCCAGCCGGGAACCACAAAAACATAAAGGTAAACATCACCGGCATAAACTTCATAATCTTAGCCTGCATCGGATCCATCGACGGCTGCTGCTGCATCTGCATCTGTACGAACATCGAGCCGCCCATTAGCAACGGTAAGACGAAGAACGGATCCTTAATCGACAGGTCGACGATCCAAAACATAAAGGGCGATTGACGCAGCTCGACCGATTCCATCAAGACCCAATAGAGCGCGATAAAGACTGGCATTTGCACCAACATGGGCAAACAACCACCGAGTGGGTTCAGCTTTTCTTTCTGATAAAGCTTCATCGTTTCCTGACTCATACGAGCCCGGTCGTCGCCATAGAGTTCCCGCAGTTCCTGGATCTTAGGGGTAAACTTACGCATCTTCGCCATTGATCGATATGAGGCGGAGGTGAGCGGATAGAGCATCAATTTTAACAGCAGGGTCATTAGAACGATGGACCAGCCCCAGTTGCCAACCAGCCCTTGAATAAATTGCATCAACTTAAAAATAGGCTGAGCGATCCACCACAACCAACCGTAATCGACGGTTTTTTCCAGATTTTTGGCAACAGCTATCAGGGCATCCTGATCCTTTGGTCCAACATAAAGGCCCGCAGTGGCCTGCGCGGTTTCGCCCGGCGCGATAACCAAGGTAGGCGCCTTAAAGCCGGCATAATAGAGGCCATTACCACCCTGTTCACCGTAAAAACTATTAGTGTCATTAGCGCCCGGTACCCAAGCAGTTAAGAAATAATGTTGAATAATCGCGACCCAGCCGCCGGTGCTGGTATTAGCGTATTTTTCTTTCTCTAAGTCTTTAAAAGATACCTTCTCGTAGGCTGATTCCACTGTGGAAAAGGTCGTGCCCAAGTAAGAATTCATGCCGATGCCACCCATGCTGCTCGGATCGTCCGACTTATCGCGTCGTAACTGGGCGAACATATTGGTCGTCAGGGTGCGTGAGCTATTGTTGGTCAATTCGAAACGCAGACCGATTAGGTAGCTGCCTTGGGTGAAGGTGTACACCTTGTCGACACTCAAACCAGAATCTGCAACATGGCTCAAACGGACCTCAAGTTGGCCGCCGTTAAGGTCAAAGCGATTCTGCACAGCGGTGTAGCGTGCACGGGTCGTGGTATCAACACCATCCGCCCCCACTAGACCGCTCTGAGCGTTATAGGTTCGATCCCCAGATTCCAATATTTTAAACGGGCTGTCCAGGGTCTCTAGACTCGCCGGATATTGGGGCAGCGCGGCTGAGATCACGTCGCCACCGTTCAGATCTATAATAACATTCAGGGTGTCGGTAAATACCTTAACCTGGTTACCGGAGGAGACGGGTTGATTGGATACACCGCTACCGGTTTCAGTATCAACATTCCCAGCGGGCACATCGCTACCGCCTAAACTTGGCGTTACGGCACTTGTAGCTGCCGAGGTTTCCTGAGCGACTGGCTTGGTGTTGGAATAATCATTCGACCAAGTAAAAATCATCAGATAGGAGACAATTGCGAGGCCTGCAATTAAGGTAATTCGGCGTACATCCATAATAGATCAGTTCCAGTTAGATTGGATAACGGGCAAAAACTCGTTTGAGCCGTTTTATGCAGGAAAAAACGCCGAAATATTACCTGTCAGCGGCCCGAGATGCCAGTTCTATCTAACAAAGTAAGGATTAAGCTAGGTTTATTAGGAGAGCGGTTTGGTTCTAGCAGGCACTGGCGCGTTTTTTAAGCTTCGTGAACTGTTTGTTCAACAACTGATAAATCTCAACATTGGTGCTCTTGTCGAGACCTTTTCGACCCATAAAAACAATATCGAAGTTTGGCAACTCATGCTGATGCAGGCGCAGGTAGTCGCGAGCGATCCGCTTTATGCGATTTCGTTCGACCGCGCGCTTGATATTCTTTTTCGAAATAATAAATCCCAGACGCGGCTGGTCTTGCTTATTAAATCTCGCGAGCAACAAACAGAGATCGGATGGCGCCTTGACGTCAACTTGGTCAAATACTGTTCGAAAATCGGCGGCTGTCAACAAGCGCAGCGTGCGCGGATATCCGAACGATATTTGCATCTCGCTCTGGACAGGCAGCAGTGTTTAGGCGCTCAGCAGAGCACGACCGCGTGCACGGCGACGGGCGATTAGCTTACGGCCGTTTTTGGTTGCCATGCGAGCACGAAAACCGTGACTGCGCGCGCGCTTCAGATTACTTGGTTGAAATGTACGTTTCATGTTCCGGTCTCTCTTCAGTTGCAACAGCAAGTGTGCAACATGGGTTTGGTGTCATCAGACGAAACTAGGCGCGGCTAATGACCTGAAATTTGGATGGGCGATTCTAATGATTTTCTGTACTCAAATCAACGGTGTTTTTTTAAACAACGCTATTTGTTTTTGCATGGGCGACTTTGTATTTGGTGTTCGTAAGATCTTTCTTATGTTTAAACAGGGTTTCATAAGTAAGTTAATATTATATATATATATGTTTATTGTTATTTGTTGTTACTTATTGGTGACGCGCATTTCTGGGGTTATGTCAAAAAAAGTGTTAAAAAACAACAGGTTACGTCAATAATAAGCAGGTGGTGTGACGGTCGATAGGCTGCGTACAAAGGGCAGTTAAGCTGTGTATAAAAGTGCCACTTATCCACAGGCCAGGAGGCGGATTGTTATGCACATCTTTAATCACAGACTTATACCCCTAGTTGCCCACAGCTTAATTTCACCAGATATCCACCAAATATCAGCGAGAAAAACCTGGATTTTGGCCCCGACGGGTAGAATTACCGGATTTTTCAGCTTATTAAAGGGTGCTGAGCAAATCGATCCGGGTGCTTTGGCGGGTCCGTTCACGCTTTGGGCCTGCAAAAGAAACTAATAGGGCCCTGGCGTCGGGGTTACCACCTGGTCGCCCTTGCTACTCGATCTGGGTTTTTCGAATACTATTGGCAGGTCTGTCCTGGTTGGTTCAAGCAATTCGGTCCACATCAGATTTGAGTCACTCATGGCGTTTTTGGGCCTATTGATCGGGCCCACTAAGAGGCAGCATCTTGCGTCCTTGTGCCCGGTGTTTTGGGCCGTTAAGGCCCGCTAGCTACGATTGTGTTAAGCCGTTTGCTCCACGATTCGCCAAGGCCCAGAATAAAAGGACTTAAACGGGGAAATGAGGTGAAATCAGGGTAGCGGCGCCTCATTGGGTCAGTTAAAATGATCGGCCGTTTGGTATTATCGGAGTGCTTGTGCAGGACGCGTTATGGCAACAATGCTTGGAACAGCTTCGCAGTGAGTTGCCGTCTCACCAGTTCAATACATGGTTGAAACCCTTGTCAGTTTCTGCGGAAACCGACGGCTTGTTGTTGTCTGCACCAAACCGATTTATCGCCAATTGGGTCCGTGATAAGTATCTCGAACGAATTGAGACCTTAGCCGCTTCCTACGGAATTCAAGGTGCCGTTAGCATTGATGTCCAGGCCAAGAACGCCGCGCGGGTTCAAGTGCCTGCCTCTAACGGCAACTCGACCCGTTATGATCGGCGTCCAGAGAACGGTGACAGTGCTCCAGCTCCGGCCCTAGACTACCCAAGCCTGTTGAGTGCGCCTGCCGCTGTTGCGGCCGAGCCAGTCGAGGCGGATGCGCGCCTGAGATCCAGTGAAGCCCTTGAAGTCCAAACCACGGGGGCAAAACGGGGTCGAATCAAGGTTCAGAGTTATCTCAACCGGTCCTTTACTTTTAAGTCCTTCGTCGAGGGTAAGTCGAACCAACTCGCCCTGGCCGCGAGCCAGCAGGTTGCTCAGAACGCTGGAGGAGCCTACAACCCGCTCTTTATTTACGGGGGTGTCGGGCTGGGCAAGACCCACCTTATGCAGGCCATCGGTAACGAAATCCTGGAACAAAACCCGGCGGCAAAAGTCGTTTATCTGCACTCGGAACGCTTCGTCGCCGATATGGTTAAGGCCTTGCAGTTAAATGCCATGGCAGAATTTAAGCGTTTCTATCGCTCGCTTGATGCCTTATTGATCGACGATATCCAGTTTTTTGCTAAGAAGGACCGCTCTCAAGAAGAGTTCTTCCATACTTTTAACGCTTTATTGGAAGGTAATCAGCAGGTCATCTTAACTTGTGATCGTTTTCCCAAAGAGATCGACGGCTTAGAAGACCGTCTAAAGTCTCGTTTCGGGTGGGGTTTAACCGTGGCCGTCGAGCCGCCTGACTTGGAAACACGCGTCGCTATCCTGTTGAAGAAGGCCGAAGAGGCCAAGATAAAGCTGCCCGCCGATGCGGCCTTTTTCATTGCCCAACGGATACGGTCAAATGTGCGTGAATTGGAAGGCGCGCTTAAACGGGTAATTGCCAATTCGCAGTTTACCGGATCGGCCATTAACGCTGCCTTTGTTAAGGAGTCCCTGAAAGATCTGCTTGCCCTGCAGGACAAGCAAGTCAGTGTGGACAATATTCAGCGCACCGTGGCAGAATATTTTAAAATCAAGATCTCCGATCTGCACAGTAAGCGTCGTAGCCGCAGCATTGCCCGACCACGCCAGGTGGCGATGGCATTGGCAAAAGAGCTGACCCAGCATAGTTTGCCGGAAATCGGCGAAGCCTTTGGTGGTCGAGATCACACCACCGTGTTGCATGCTTGCCGTAAAGTTAAAGAACTACGTGAAACCAATCAAGATATACGCGAAGATTATAGTAATCTCCTTAGAACTCTGACCACCTGATGACCGGATGGATAACTGCCTCATGATTCAATTTTCTCTGGCACGTGAACAGCTACTGAAACCCCTTCAACTGGTGAGTGGTGTGGTTGAAAAACGCCAAACCCTCGCCGTTTTGTCTAACGTCCTCTTAGAGGTCGAAGGCACTCAACTTTCGCTTACTGGAACCGATCTAGAAGTCGAATTGGTTGGACGGGTCGCCTTATCGGAGCCGGCGACAGACGGTTTAATTACCGTCCCGGCGAAAAAGTTTCTCGATATAGTCCGGTCTTTGCCGGATGACGCGATCATTCGCGTGCAGCAACAGGACGATAAGGTGATGGTGACCAGCGGTCGCAGCAAGTTCACCCTGTCTTGTCTGTCTGCCGGCGAGTTTCCCAATGTCGAGCAAGACAGTGGCAGTGATGACTATGAGATGCCGCAAAAGGTCTTAGCCCAGTTGATTGGCGCTACGGCTTTTGCCATGGCCCAGCAAGACGTGCGCTATTACCTCAACGGTATGTCGCTGGAATTGAACCAGTCTATGGTTCGCACTGTCTCCACCGACGGTCACCGTTTGGCCATGAGTTCTCGCCATGTCGAGGGTCTCAATGTGCCCGAGCGCAAACAGGTCATTGTGCCGCGTAAAGGCATCCTAGAGTTGAATCGCTTGCTTGCTGACGACCAGCAAATGGTCCAGCTCTATATAGGTGCCACGCATCTTCGGGCGACCACAGCCGATTTCAGTTTTACCACCAAATTGGTCGATGGCAAATTTCCCGATTACGATCGGGTGATTCCACGCGGTGGCGACAAGGAAATGGTCGGTGATCGCCAGGTTCTAAAGGCGATCTTCAGTCGCGCAGCGATCTTGTCCAATGAGAAATACCGCGGCGTGCGCATGACCTTGAGTCAGGGCAATCTGGTGGTTAAGGCCAATAACCCTGAGCAAGAAGAGGCCGAGGTCGCGGTAGAGGTCGATTACGATGGACCCGACTTGGAAGTGGGCTTCAACGTCAGTTACCTACTGGATGTTATGAACGTGATCCAGGGTGATCAGGTTCGGTTTATTCTCGCCGATGCCAACTCAAGCGCCCTGCTGACCGATTTCGATGACGACGCATCGGCCTATGTCGTCATGCCGATGCGGCTTTAGGAGCTGGACGGCGTGCCTTAGGTGTCTATTGAAACACTGTCGCTGAGTGGCATTCGCAATCTGCAGGAATCCCAGCTCTCCTTCGGTGCGGGCGTCAACGTCTTTTATGGCGACAATGGCGCCGGCAAGACGTCACTCCTAGAAGCTATCCATCTGTTAGCGATGGCCCGCTCATTCAAGGCTTCTCGGACTCGCACCGTAGTCGGTGACCAGTCTGAGGAGCTGCTTATTTCGGCCACCGTGGCCGGTGTAGGTCGTTTGGCTGTGCGCCGCACTTTAAAGGGTCAAAGTCAGATTCGTCTTAACGGCACCTCCCTAACAACGCTCGCCGAATTGGTTCATCTATTGCCGTTGCAACTGATCCATGCGGACAGTTTCGCATTACTCGAAGGCAATCCAGGAGATCGTCGGCAATTTCTTGACTGGGGGGTTTTCCACCAGTTTCCGAGCTTTCACACCGATTGGCAGAAGTTGCAGAAAAGCCTTAAAAACCGGAATTCTTTGCTCCGTTCTGGTAGACTGAATCGCTCTGAGCTGGACGTTTGGGAGCGGGAATACCTAACGGCAGCGGATCGAATAGATGACGACCGTAAGCGCTATTTAGAAGGCTTTGTGCCCTGCTTTCACACGGTACTGAGCCAGCTTATCGACTTGCCGGCCTTGCGAATCCATTATTTTCGCGGCTGGGACAAGGATCGGCCCTTAACCGACATTCTCGAACATCAGCGCACTCGCGATAGTAAGCTGGGTTACACCCAGTCGGGCCCACAGCGGGCCGATATGCGCATTAAGATCGGTAAGGTCAATGCCGCCGACCTCTTGTCTCGGGGTCAGCAAAAGCTGGTTGTCTGTGCGCTGAAAATTGCACAGAGTCTCTATTTACAGACACAACAGGCACTGCCAACAGTTTTTTTAATCGATGATTTGCCCTCAGAGTTGGATCATCATCATATTCAGAAGTTAGGGGCCCTAATGGAGGGACTGCAAACCCAGGTATTTATGACCTGTGTCGATCCCAGCCCCCTAAAGACTTTTTGGAAAAATCCTGACCGAATTAATATGTTCCACGTGGAACATGGTCAGATCAGGCAAGCGACAGATTTTGGAGATCAGCATGAGTGACAATTACGATTCCTCCAGTATTAAAGTACTGAAAGGATTGGATGCCGTTAGAAAACGACCGGGTATGTATATCGGCGATACAGATGATGGCACCGGTTTGCATCACATGGTCTTTGAAGTTGTCGACAATTCCATCGATGAAGCTTTAGCGGGTCATTGCAGCGAGATTACCATCACCATTCATCCGAATGAGTCGGTGAGCGTTGAGGACAATGGTCGAGGCATTCCAACCGAGCCAATGCCAGAAGAAGGCGGCTTGTCTGCGGCGGAAGTTATCTTAACGGTTCTGCATGCTGGCGGAAAATTCGATGACAACTCCTACAAGGTGTCTGGTGGTTTGCACGGCGTGGGCGTTTCAGTCGTTAACGCGCTCTCGTCGGAGCTGAAGCTCCTGATCCGCCGTCAAGGTAAGTTGCACGAGCAGCATTATCGCCACGGTGTAGCGGTAGAGCCACTCAAGGTCGTTGGCGACGCTGAAGGCAATGGTACAACCATCACCTTCAAGCCGTCGGGTGAGACCTTTGCCAACATCCTGTTTTCATTTGATATCTTGGCGAAGCGCTTACGAGAGTTGAGCTTTCTCAACTCCGGCGTATCGATTCGGCTAAAGGATGAGCGCTCCGGCAATGATGAATTGTTCCATCACGAGGGCGGCCTCAGTGCCTTTGTGGCTTATCTCAATCAAAACAAAACCACGATCAATGATGTCTTCCATTTCGCCTACGAGCGACCGGAAGATTCAATCGTGGTCGAAGTGGCCCTGCAGTGGAACGATACCTACCAGGAAAACCTCTACTGCTTTACCAATAATATCCCCCAGCGTGACGGCGGAACCCATTTGGCGGGCTTTCGAGCCGCGTTAACCCGTACGCTGAATAACTATATTCAGGCTGAGAATCTGCTTAAGAAGCATAAGGTCGCGACCGGCGGGGACGATGCCCGAGAAGGTTTGACGGCCATCATTTCAGTCAAGGTACCGGACCCTAAGTTCAGTTCGCAAACCAAAGACAAGCTGGTTTCCTCCGAAGTGAAGTCCGCCGTAGAGCAAGAAATGTCTCGGGTGTTTGCCGAATATCTGATGGAACACCCCAATGAGGCCAAGATCATCGTGGGTAAGATGATCGATGCGGCCCGAGCGCGCGAAGCCGCGCGCAAAGCTCGTGATATGACCCGCCGCAAAGGTGCGCTCGATATCGCCGGCCTGCCCGGTAAACTGGCCGATTGCCAAGAAAAAGACCCTGCACTGTCGGAGCTGTATCTGGTGGAAGGAGACTCGGCGGGCGGCTCCGCCAAACAGGGACGCGATCGACGAACTCAGGCTATCTTGCCGCTTAAGGGCAAGATCCTTAACGTTGAGAAAGCCCGATTCGATAAGATGCTGCAGTCCCAAGAGGTCGGAACACTGATCATCGCGTTGGGTTGTGGTATCGGACGGGAAGAGTTCAATATCAATAAGTTGCGTTACCACAATATTATTATCATGACCGATGCCGACGTCGATGGTTCGCACATCCGTACCTTGTTACTAACTTTTTTCTTTCGTCAATTGCCGGAGCTGATCGAAAATGGCTACGTCTATATTGCCCAGCCTCCTCTGTATAAGATTAAGCGTGGCAAGCAAGAAAGCTATCTAAAGGATGAGAAGGCGTTAGAAGTCTATCTTATGGCGCAAGCCCTGGAAAATACCGCTCTCTTTACCGATCCGACCGCGCCTGGCATTGGTGGCGTGCAGTTGGAGTCCTTGGTAAAGCAATACCAAGACGTATTAGTGCGCATCGAGAAAATGAGCCGGGTGTATCCGAAGCCAATATTGGAACAGCTGATCTATATGCCTGCGCTTACGCTCGACATGCTCAATAACCAAGAGCAAGTCGCCGCTTGGGTCGATGAGTTAAACGAACGCTTTGTAGAAACCCTGTCGGGCGCCGCGGCGTATCAGATATTCCTGACCGAAGATACCGAACGCCATATCTGGCTACCGAAAGTACAGATGACGGCGCACGGTCTAAATACCGACTACACCCTGTCCTATACCTTTTTCGACAGCCAAGAATACAGCGCCGTTGTCGCACTGGGCGCCATATTGCAGGGCTTGATAGAAGAAGGTGCTTTCGTTCAGCGCAATGATAAGAAACACGAAGTCGCCAACTTTGAAGAAGTTATAGCCTGGTTAATGACCGAAGCCCGCCGTGGTTATCAGATCCAACGCTATAAGGGTCTTGGTGAAATGAATCCGGGTCAGCTGTGGGAAACCACGATGGATCCTTCTGCGCGACGCATGCTCAAGGTAACCATCGAGGATGCGATCGCCGCCGACCAGATATTCACCACGTTGATGGGTGATGATGTCGAGCCGCGTAGAGCCTTTATCGAAGCCAATGCCCTATCGGTTGCTAACCTAGACTATTAGCGGTTAGCCCAAATCGGTATAGGCTGCCAATAAAAAACCCGCTCTGGCGGGTTTTTTTATGCGCAAGGTTCCACGTGGAACCTATTGTTAACAGCGTTTTTCCATCCAAAAAACATCATGATACCGGCCGAACTTTCGACCTGCTTCAGTGAGAGTGCCAACCTCATAGAAACCAAACTTCTTATGTAGACCGATTGAAGCGCTATTGGGTAAGGTGATCACGGCGTGGGCCCGATGCACATCTTCGTCAGCCAATGCCGTGAAAAGTTCAGTATAGAGCAGGCTGCCCAAGCCAATAACGGTGCGCTCCGGGGACCGATAGATGCTCACCTCGACGGATGTGTCATACGCCCGTTTCGGACGAAGCGGCCCGCTATTAGCAAAACCGAGTAATGCACCGTTAGGACTTTCGGCGACAAAACAACGATATCGTCCGGTGTCTTGGAACTGTTCGAACCAGGGCAAACGGGTGGCGACAGTGTAGGGATCGGTATCGAAAGTCGTTGCGCTGGTCTCAATAAAGGGATTGAGGATGGCAACGATGGCGGGCAGATCTGTTATTCGGGCGGGACGGATGATAATCGACAAGGAACCGTTACTCTAACGCTACTGATTGGCCCAATAGTACTACGATACCAGCGAGGGCCAGTATAACTCTTTTGGAAAGCGGCCCAATCTATCCGGGATCAGGCCCTCTGCGGCCAATAAGCTATATTGTCGAGCGGCTCCACCGTGATCGCTGATGCGCCGTTGGCTATTCAGGATACGAAACCAGGGTAAGGTAGAATCGGCCGGTAAAGCTCGCAACCAAGCCAGTACCTGGCGGACATGCACCCCACACAGGTCGGCCAGTCGGCCGTAACTGGTGAAATGACCCGGAGGGACGCCGGCCAAAGTTTGATAAAATATATCAACCGACATATTGCCCCCCCACAAAACGCTGTGCCATCTAGAGTCAGCAACGGTTTTCTTATAGTTGCGCCATGACCGATTCGGCGGAGCTTTGATCGAGACCCGTGGCATCGATACCGATCCAGGTGACGACCCCATCGACCGCAATTAAGGCATAGCGCTGAGATCGAACGCCCATTCCCGCACCGGTTAGGTCCTTAACCAGATCGACGGCTTCGGTAAAGTCGGCGCTGCCATCGCCTAACATGCGCAGCGCCGTGGCGTTCTGCTGTTGGCCCCAAGCACCCATTACCCAAGCATCGTTAACACTGACGCAGATAATCTCATCGACACCTAGGGCCTTGATTTGATCGGCATTGACGACAAAGCCGGGCACATGCGCGGCGCTGCAGGTTGGCGTGAAGGCGCCAGGAAGAGCAAAGATAACCACCTTTTTGTCACTGAATAGCGACTCGGTACTCAAGGCCACAGGGCCCTGATCGGACAGTTCGTAGAGGTTAACGTTGGGTAGGGTATCGCCAATCTGTATTGCCATGTTGGACTCCATAAAGTTAGGTAATAAACCAGTAGAATCGCTATGATGGCGCTTTAGCATTGGAATGCAAGCCTCGAAATGACTTTCAACCTGAGATTAATTCAAGCCCAGGACAACGAGCCACTGGAATTTATTATTCGCACCGTGCTGGCCGAATACGGCGCCGATCGGCCTGGTTTTGCCTGGCAGGACCCAGAGTTATCGGCCCTTAGTAAGGCTTACAACGCCCCAGGTCATGCCTATTGGGTTGTTAGCCAAGGCTCACAGGTGATCGGTGGAGTGGGCATCGCCCCGCTGAAGCCGACTGTGGTGCACACCTGTGAGCTACAAAAAATGTATCTAAGCCCGATCGCGCGCGGTCAAGGTTTGGGCCAGCTGCTGTTGCACACGGCCTTGGAATTTGCCCAACAACATTACCGGTGGTGTTATTTGGAGACCTTAACCAATATGACCGATGCAGCCATGCTGTATCGCCGAGCCGGTTTTATGGCCCTGCCTACGCCGATCATCAGCACCGTACACGGTGGCTGCGACTGTTGGTTTTTGAAGGAATTAGGCGTTTAGAACATCAAAGTAGATCTCGGCAAGGGTGTCAGTCGGCCGCTGAGATCACCCTATTGCGGCCATTCTGCTTCCCAGAGTACAGCGCCATATCGGCCCGTTCGATCCAGTCATCGGTTATTTCCCCTGGACGCCATTGCGAGACGCCGGCCGAAATTGTTATGGGCACCGGTTTGTTATGGAAGTGAAAGCGACAGTGGGCGACTCGGTGGCGAATCTTTTCCACAGCTATGTGAGCATCGGGCAACGGCGTTTGGGGTAACAATAAAATAAACTCTTCGCCGCCATAGCGGGCAAGATAGTCGTGTTCTCGGCAGACACGCTTCATCTCGATGGCGATTACGCGCAACACCTTATCACCCACAACGTGACCGAACTCATCATTAATGCGTTTAAAAAGATCGATATCGATAATCGCGACACTGATCGGATGTCGATAACGGCTTGCGCGCGAAAGTTCCGACTCGAGCCGGTTATTAAAGCCTAATCTATTTGGCAACTGGGTCAGCGTATCGAGCATCGACAAATTGCGCTCACGCATTACCTTGCCTTGGAGCTCCTGGTTTTCTTTTTCCAGCGCTTGGATAGTGCTGGCCATCTGGTTGCTATTGGTTTCCAGATGGTCCAACTTAGAGGTAAAGCTGTCCTGGTATTCGACCAATCGATGGGTTATCTGTTCGAGTGATCCGAGCAGTTCACGCTTCAGGGCCTCGACTCTGGTTTGATCACCCACCTGCGTCTTTACCTCGATCATTTGTTGATTAATGCGGATGTTAAAGAGTCCATTCAGGGTCCTCAACTCGCCAAGGGTTTGCGAGTCGGATGTAACTATTTTATTTATATGGGTCAGTCGAGTATCCAGTTCAGTTAGATAACCGACAAAGGCCCGCTGCTGCTCTGTGAGACGGCCATGCATTAGGTCCAAGGTTTTACGCGCGAGCTTGTCTAGGGCCTGCCAATTGTCATTGCTATCTGGTCCTTCTGGTCCTTCTGGTCCTTCTGGTCCTTCTGGCCCTCTAGGATCGTTGCCCATGGCCGCTAGCGACTGTAACAGCGCCTTAAAACGGCCCGCCAGGCGAAGCCGTAAGGCGTTCAGTTCAGTACCAGAAGGATAGTGGTCTTTTTGAACAGGGCCATCCAAAACAATACCGCCGGTCTCGGAAGCCGCTTGTCGTCGGACAAAGTCCGCCAGCGGTTGGGCGAAGCTGAGTAGATCACTGAGCACGGGTTGCAAGCTGTTCAGAGGTGCCATGATTTCAGGCGGACTTCCGGAAAAAAGTAATTTAAAGGACTCAATATAGAGTTCTATGTTGTTGTCGTGACCCTGTTCAAGCAGGTCATAAACCGATTCCACGTCGGCCATCTGTTGTTGGAATTGCTCGAGTGAAAAATCCTTTTGCCGTAAGAGGTCTCGTAACACCAGCAGGCGTTCATCTAGTTGCGTATCGAACCCCATCAGCATCAGCGTTAAGCTAGTGGCACCACGGGTCAGCAAGAGGTGCGTGTCAGACATGAACTCGATCCTTAGATTGTTAACATGGATTGAGTATAGTCTTGCTGTAACAAACCGTTTTGCGGGGCTGAAAATTTCTATTTCGGCAGTTCAATTTCAATGGCAACGGGAAGGTGATCGGACAGCACAAAATCGAGTACAGCCATCCTAATAATTTTAATATGCGCACTGACCAATATTTGATCGTAACACTTAGTCGGTCGCCAACTCGGATAAGTTGCCTGGGCATGGGCCGACTTTAGGCCGGCATTGCTCAGCGGCGAGTCGTTGAGAATGCGCAAGCTGTCGGTATTCATATCCCCCATCAGTACAACATTTCGATAGCGATCAATCAGTCGGCCGATGTACTTTAGTTGCTCATCCTGATTGCGCCGCCCAAGGGCGAGATGGGCCATGACGATCAGCAGCGGGTTGCTTTCTCCAACCTCGAACGCGATAGCACCCCGTCCTTTGCGTCCGGGTAAGGCATGGTCACTAATATTGATGGGCCTAATATTGCCGATCACCGCATTGCTGTGTTGGCCTAATCGACCGAGATTGCGATTGAGCTGTTGGTGCCAATAGTCCTTGTGTGCGGCCTTGGCCAGGTAGTGAATTTGATCCACGTAGCGGGTGCGAAAGCTGCCGCCGTCGATCTCTTGCAGCGCGATAATGTCATAGTGCCGAATCAGCTCAGCGATCTGTTGTAGGTTGAGTTCACGCCGAGCGGAGGGTAACAGGTGTTGCCAGGCCTTGAGCAAATAATCGGGATATCGCCGCGTTTGGATACCGACCTGAATATTGTATGACAGTAGCTTTAGAGTGGAGCGTGTCTGGAGCGGGTCCGGGCGTGTAAAACGACGCCAGGATTCGAGTAGGACGGGTGTAATGGCCATTCCAGAAGGCAATGACATAAGCAGCTAATCTGAGTAAGGATTTCAGGGGCTCAGTTTAGCACAGGATTGATTGCCGGCCGTGATGACACAGCCGGCCGGTAGTGCAAATCCTATTGAACCTGAGCGTCTTGTTCAACCAGCCATTTGGCCGCGTAGATAGACTGCTCATTGCCACCAACGGCGGCGGAATCGATTAGGTACTTGCCATTGGCCATAATGGCCGGCGTGCCAGAGATATTGCTGTTGCCGGTCAGATAGATCGAGGTGTTGACCTTGGCTGTCACACCAAATGAATAGGCATGGGCCAGATAGGCCTCTTCGCTAACATCAAAACGCCCAAAAAACGTCGCAAACTGGGCATCGGTGCGTAGCGGACGACGCTCTTCATGGATTTCATTAAAGATTGCCTTGTGAGCTTCGGTGCCTAGTTTCAGAAGCTCTACCACGTAGTAGGCCCTTACTTCGGGTGCCTGGCGCTCATTGAACATGACCGGAACGCGGGTAAAACGGATGGATTCGGGTTTTTCCGCTAAAAAGCGCGCTACTGCCGGTTCAAAATTGTAGCAGTGAATACAGCCGTAGCTGAAAAACTCCATAATTTCGCCGACTTCTGCACCCCGGTAAGAGGTCTTTAGCGGCGTTGCCAAGGTTTGATAGTGGGTACCGTCGACAAAGCGCGGTTCCGCTGCTTGCACGAGAACCGCCGTGAACATTAACAGCAGGATGGATACTGAACGCTTCAACATAATGAGTTAATCCTTAAAAAGGTTGGGTTATGGCATGGTGCCCGAACTGCGGAGTCAAAAAAAGCGAGGTAGGCCTTCGCGTCCCCGCTTTTCAGTATCTTTACTGCGCGCTTAACCGCAGCTGAAGTTCAAGACTACTAGTGTAGACCTTGAATATAGCTGGCCACAGCAGCCATCTCGAAGTCTTTCATATTAAAGGCTATAGAGCGCATCATGCGGGTGTCGCCACCGTTCATGCGGGCGTCATTCGAAGGCACCTCGGCACTATAACCGGCTTGGAATTTCTTCAGCTGCGTTGCTATATAGTCGGCGTGTTGACCGCCCAATGCGGGAATGCCACCGACCGAATTACCTTGGCCGTTTGGAGAATGGCAACCGGCGCAAGCAGGCACACCCGTGGCCGCATTACCGGCCTTGTAAAGTGCTTCACCGAGCTCAACGAGTTCAGCCTTAGCCTGGCCAACTTGAATGGCCTGGCTGGCGTAATAGGCCGCTATGTCGGCGAGTTGTTGATCATTCAGCGCTGCCAACATGCCAGTCATTGCGACGATAATGCGTCGATCGGCCTTTACATCCTGCAACTGCTGGTAAAGATAACGCTCACCTTGGCCTGCCAATTTTGGAAAACTGGCCACCGCACTATTGCCATCAGCGCCATGGCAGCCGGCGCACATTGCAGTGAGCCCCTTGCCGTTTTCAGCATTGCCAGCAGCGTGCGTAAATCCAACCAAACCGCCTAAAACGAAAAGGCCAACGATCAATTTCTTCATGTCGTATCCCATATTATTCATCAATTGAGGCCTCAAGAGATGAGACCAAGCATAAATTGGCAGTAGTATATAGAGTCGACCGAGCGATGAGAAGGAATTGCTTGGCACGGGGCCGTTATCGGAGATCAAGCAAAGGACAACATTTTTTTCTGCAAACAGCTACACTAGCGCCCTCTTCTGACTCATTAAATGAAAGTTTCTATGCAACCTATTAAATACGACTCGGCCGATTTTTTTATCAGCGCCCAAAAATATTCCCAATGCCCATCCGACACTGGCTCCGAAGTCGCTTTTGCGGGTCGTTCGAATGCCGGAAAAAGTTCCGCCATGAACGCCCTAACGCGCAACTCTAAACTCGCGCGAACCTCGAAGACCCCAGGGCGTACCCAGTTGTTGAACTTCTTCACCCTAAATGGGGGCGACTACCGCCTAGTCGATTTGCCCGGCTATGGTTTTGCCAAGGTCAATCGGACCATGAAGGCGGATTGGGAAGAAAATATTGGTGAGTACCTAGCGGAGCGTTGCAGTCTGAAGGGTGTGGTGCTGGTTATGGACATCCGGCATCCGATGACCGAATTCGATAATCGCATGGTGCAATGGGCGATCGAAGCGGAAATGCCGATGCGCATTTTGCTCACCAAGTCCGACAAACTCAAGAAAGGCCCGGCCAAGAATACTTTTTTGAAAATTCGCAATGAATTGCAATCTCGTGCGCCCTGGTTAAGCGTACAAACCTACAGTTCGTTAAAAAAGGAAGGCATCGGTGAGCTGAACGAATGGCTTACCGGCCAATTGGTCGAGCCGACCGAGGGTGAGGTCGAGAGCGCTGAGTTGGAATCCCCGCAGGCCTAGGAATTAGGCGGTGTGTTAATTATAGCCCCGGTCTACTTCGAGCCATTTGTTCAATGACGTCCACGACTGGGCTGGGTATACTAGCCCCTTTTATTGGTAGGTTGTAATGAAGAAACGATTTATTGCCGGGGTGGTTTGCCCAAAGTGTGGGGCGCTAGACACCATCATGGCGGTGAACGACACCGAACAAGAGGTGTTGATTCGCGACTGTATCGACTGCGGTTTTACCGATCGCTTAAGCACCGGGGTCAACCAGCCGAAAGAAATGTCCACTCGGGTCACCGCCGACGAGCAGTATGTCGATGCAGCGGTGCAAGTTATCAAAATAATTCAGTAAAGAAGGAAAGCTGCATTGACTGCAACTCCCACCGCTACATCAGATCCGGTTCGAGTCGGGGTTATTATGGGTTCCCAGTCTGACTGGGCAACCATGATCCATACGTCAGAAACCCTAACCGCACTGGGCATTAGCCATGAGTGTCGAGTGGTTTCGGCCCATCGCACGCCCGACCTGTTGTTTGACTACGCCGACAGCGCTGAGCAACGCGGTTTGGCCGTGATTATTGCCGGTGCCGGCGGCGCAGCCCATCTGCCGGGCATGTGTGCTGCAAAGACTCACCTGCCGGTACTCGGTGTGCCAGTGCAAAGTAGTATGCTGAGCGGTGTCGATTCCCTGCTCAGTATTGTCCAAATGCCCGCCGGGATACCCACCGGTACCTTGGCCATTGGCAAGGCTGGTGCGATCAATGCGGCGTTGTTAGCGGCCAGTATCCTGTCGTTAGCAGATGCCGGGCTACGGCAACGGCTGAAAACCTTTCGCAGTGAGCAAACCGAGCGCGTCTTGGCGCAACCTATTCCGGGGGTTTTACTGTGAAGCTGGGTATTATTGGCGCGGGTCAATTAGGCCAGATGTTAGCCCTAGCGGCACGGCCGCTTGGCATCGACACGGCCTTTCTCGATCCATCAGCACAGGCCTGTGGCGGCCGCGTGGGTGAACTCTATTGTGCCGACTACACCGATTCAACCGGTCTGCAGCAACTGGCCGCTTTTGCCGACGTGATCAGTTTCGAGTTTGAAAATGTGCCACCCGCCACCGTTGAGTTATTGGCGCGCAGTCGGCCGGTTTATCCGCCCGCAGAGGCATTGGCCACGGCTCGTGACCGGTGGGCCGAAAAAACGCTGTTTCAGTCTCTTGGCATTCGCACGGCGCCTGTCGCCGAAGTGAACGATCAGCAGTCCTTGGTTGAGGCTGTAAGGCAGATTGGCCTG
>JBLHFL010000002.1:0-28706 GCA_047618105.1 Granulosicoccus sp. | reverse complement strand
AGCTAAGCTAAATTTGATTACTTTGCGGTGTATTTCGAATGTAAAGTGGTATTTACAAAGCTTAAATGGGTAAGGGTTTTTAAGTTTTCACCGTTAGGAGGGTGCGTTATAGATGGATTGCCTGGTAAATAGTATAGGTCTTTATTCGATTAAATATTGATTTTGGTCTTTTAGTTGGGTGAGCAAGACCCGTCAATATTGCCCAGAAAAAATATCATATCTGGGCTGTAAGCGCCTAAATACCGCGCAATGACTGGGCAGTAATAATTTATGCTTTATTGGTTCCTCGCGCCAAGGCCGTGCACTGTGGTGAATTTAACAATGGCTGCATCCGATGCACTCGGCCGCATACGAAGTTAAATTAAATTCAGATTATCGAAATTTTTTAAATAGTTTCATCAATTATTTTGACTCATCTGGTTAGATATTTCCCTGCGTATCGTTTATGCCTTTTAACAACAACAGGAAATACAATCTCATGAAACTAACCAATATTATCTTCTCAACATTAGTGGCAACCTCTTTAACCCTTGCGAGCTTTGTGAGTGCCGACCACCATGGCGCCAAAAAAGATATAGTGGATACCGCCGTCGCGGCAGGTAGCTTTACCACCCTAGTAACCGCAGTGCAGGCAGCCGATCTGGTGGCGACCTTGAAAGGTAAAGGTCCATTCACTGTATTCGCACCAAATGATGCCGCCTTCGCCAAAATTCCGGCTGCAACGTTAAACGGATTGGTCGCCGATAAGGAAGCCTTAACCGGCGTGTTGGGCTTCCACGTGGTATCCGGTAAGTTTCTCGCAGCAGATGTAGTCGGTCTGGATGAGGTCACTACCATTACTGGCAGTACACTCACCATTAAAGTCATGGGCGGTTCTGTTTATGTCAATGGTTCACTGGTCATCGCGACCGACATTGAAACCTCCAATGGTGTTATTCATGTGATCGACACCGTGATTACTAAATAAAGCCTAGTTGTAGAAAAGCCCCATTGCCGACGGCAATGGGGCTTTTTTTTGGCGCATCGAAAATGCCATTTAGAGCCGATTTCAGGCTCTTTTTATCTTCGCTGGACGCGCTCCTTAGAAGCCTTCAACCACTATCTTACCCTTTGCCGTTCCTGTTTCAATGAGGGCATGGGCGGCGCGGATATTTTCTGCGTTGATAGGCGATAAGATTTCACTCACCGTGGTGCGAATACGGCCGGCATCGACCTCCTTGGCCACATAGGTTAGCAAGCGATGTTGCTCAATCATATCCGGCGTCTGGTGCATGGCGCGTGCGAACATAAATTCCCAATGTAAGCTGGCCGACTTGGACTTCATACCGGCCATCGCCATCGGCTGGTCAGTGCCATCAATGGTCACGATGCCGCCTTGCGGGCGGATCAGTTCAACAGCCGTATCCCAATGGCGCATATCGTTCAATATCGCAATGTGATCGACCTGATGGAAGCCCAGAGCATGCACCTGCTCAACCATCGGTTGGTGATGATTGACAACATGGTCGGCACCGAGCTCTTTAACCCAACTGGCCGTTTCTGGGCGAGACGCGGTGGCAATAATGACCAATCCCGCGGCCTTGGCCAGCTGGATAGCGATTGAACCGACCCCGCCGCCGGCACCGATGATCAAAACCGATTCGCCCTTGTTGGCCCCAGCGCGATCGATACCCAGGCGGTCAAAAAACGCCTCATAGGCGGTTATGGTCGTTAAGGGTAGGGCGGCGGCCTCGGCAAAGCTCAGGCTCTTTGGCTTGCAGCCCACGATGCGTTCATCGACTAGCTGAAACTCGGCATTGGAGCCGGACCGGGTAATATCGCCGGCGTAATAGACCTCATCGCCGACCTTGAACAGGGTAACGTCGGGGCCGACGGCCTCAACTATGCCGCTGGCATCCCAGCCGAGCACACGGGGAATGTCTTCTACAGTGGGCTTTGGGCTGCGGACTTTGGTATCAACGGGGTTGATTGACACGGCCTGCACTGAGACCAATAGATCAGTCCCCAAGGCAGTAGGCTTGGGCAGTTCCACGTCGAGGAAGGCTTGCGGGTTTTCGATAGGCAGATAATGAGTCAGGGCTACGGCTTTCATGGGTAAATCTCCGGTTTTCAAAATGCTAAAATGATCAGCCAATGCTGGTCATCTCATTCAATGTAAATTCGCTTACAGCGCCGTCAGTGGCCTGCATATAGGCCGCCAAATGAGGTCGGTTCATATGGCTCTGCCATAACTCGCGGGTCGCCCAGGTCTCATAAAACATGAAATGCGCTGGATCGGTATTGTCGCGATGCAACTCATAGCGGATACAGCCCGGCTCGCCGAGGGTGATGGCAATCAATTTTTCCAATTCGCTTTGAACGAGGGGTATCTGATCGAGATTGGCGTAGATATTAGCGATAATGGTGAGTTGGGTCATGGGGTCAGCCCGATTGAGAACGAAGTGCAAACTGTATCTGATCGGATTTAACGGATAAACTAGCGCGACCCGTAATTATAATCCGGTATAGTCGTACAATGCTGCTTGATAACATCGCACTGTTTTTAAAGATTGTTGAAAAGGGCGGCTTGGCTGCGGCCGGCCGAGAAGTGGGCCTGTCCTCGACAACGGTATCCGAGCGGCTGGCTGCGCTGGAAACCCATTTTGGTGTGGTGCTGCTGAATCGCACGACCCGGGCCATTAGCCTGACGGACGAGGGGCGCACTCTTTTAGAGGGCGCTAAAATGGTTCTGGGCGAGGTCGAGGACCTGGAAGCTCGCATCCGTCTGGGTGCTCAAACCCTGTCAGGGCCGATTCGGATAAGCGCCCCTAGTGATATAGGGCGGACCCATGTATCTGCCGGCATCAGCAGTTTTTTAGCCGAACACCCTTCTATTTCCATCGAATTGGTCCTGTCTGATGGCTATGTGGATTTTGTCGGTCAGGGTTTGGATATCGCATTGCGCTTTGGTTCGGTCACCGATAGCTCCTTGCGGGTTAGAAGCCTGGGCCTGCAGCGGAGACTGGTCTGTGCCGCCCCCGCCTATCTGGCAAAACACGGGGTGCCCAAAAAGCCGGTCGAGCTTAAAAAACACAACTGCCTAGTGATGCGTTTTGGTGCAAACTTAGACAACGTTTGGCGCTTTGGTGCCAATGCTCTGCAGCAGATTGTGACCGTGCGCGGTGATCGAATAGCCAACGATGGCGCCTTGGTCCATCAATGGGCCCTAGCCGGTTATGGCATCGGCCTAAAGTCGGAACTGGATGTCCGGTCCGACATCTGGGCCGGGCGTCTGGTGGAGCTGTTGGCAGACTTCGCGCCGCCGCCGGCCCCCTTGCAAATCCTCTTCCCGCCCAGTCGTGCCCAGCCAAAACGGGTGCACGCGCTGGCTGACCACCTCGCGATGTTGATTGAGGGTTTGGAGCAGGGCTGAGACTATTTTGAAGCCGGTATAGGGTTTCGGCGCCGGCCACCCTAATGGCCGTCCCAGCCAGCGCTCAGTGTTCCGATGCGCTTGCGGTGCTAGAACAGGGTGGCTGCAGAGTTCAATTCGATCGTTTTATAATCAGATGTAAGATTAGCTGATATAGTAAATTGACTTTGACCGCCATGGCGCTACTATCGGCGCCATTCCATTGATTTTGAGAACGCTGATGTCTGCCTCCCTTGCCCCCGAATTCCGTTATGACTGGACAACTGCCGAAGTTGTTAAGCTGTTTGAACTGCCCTTTAACGATCTAATGTTTCAGGCGGCCACCTTACATCGCGCCCATTTCAATCCAAATGAAGTTCAAATCAGTACCCTACTGTCGATCAAAACAGGAGCTTGCCCGGAAGATTGCAAATACTGTCCGCAATCGGGTCACTATAATACCGGTCTGGCAAAAGAAAAATTGATTGCGGTGGAGAAGGTGATTCAGCAGGCCAAGGCAGCCAAGGCCGCCGGTGCGAGCCGTTTTTGTATGGGCGCGGCCTACCGCTCGCCGAGCGAGAAGGACTTTCCTGTTATTCTCGATATGGTCAAGAGCGTCAAGGAACTCGGTCTGGAAACCTGCATGACACTGGGTATGCTCGAAGGCGAGCAGGCCGAAGCATTAGCCGGTGCCGGTCTCGATTATTACAACCACAATCTCGATACCTCGCCGGAATACTATGGCGAGATTATTACCACCCGAACCTATTCCGATCGTCTGGAAACCTTGCAACATGTTCGTTCCTCGGGCATGAAAATCTGTTCTGGCGGCATTTTGGGCATGGGCGAAGGCCTGTCCGATCGCGCAGGCCTGTTTATTCAGCTGTCGAATCTGAATCCGCACCCTGAGAGTGTCCCGGTCAACATGCTGGTTAAGGTCGAAGGTACTCCGATGGCTGAAGTTGAGGACCTCGATCCGATTGAATTCTTACGGGCCATCGCCGTTGCGCGCATTTTGATGCCGGCCTCGCACGTTCGCCTCTCCGCCGGGCGCGAGCAGATGAGCGAAGAGATGCAGGCAATGGCGTTTTTCGCCGGAGCCAACTCGATCTTCTATGGCGAAACCCTATTGACCACCGCCAACCCCGAAGCGAATCTCGACAAGGCCCTGTTTGTTAAGCTGGGTATCGTCCCGGAACAGCGTAATATGGGCGCGCAAGACGCGGTTGAACAGTTCGATCCGGCCACCTGCCCAAAACGCAACAACGCCCGCTTTTACGACGCCACCCTGGCCTGAGCGTTAAGCCCTAGGCCCAAGACATAGGCCCTAGACATAGGCCCTAGACATAGCCCAGAGCATGGCCATTGATTGCGCAGCGCAGCTGACGCAATCGCCCCTTAATTTCCAACCGGAGCGCACTTGCCCAGCAAGGCCGCGACAACTGCATTGAAAAATTTTTCCGATATGGCGGGCCATTTGGCTACCCGACAAACCGATCATCTAATGCGCAGTCGGCTGCAATTGCAGTCTGCCCAAAGCATTACCCCGACAGTCGATGGCCAGAGGCTGTTGTCCTTTTGCAGCAATGACTACTTAGGCCTGGCCAATCATCCGGCGATCGCCCAGGCGATGAAGGAGGGTATTGATCAATATGGCGTCGGCTCCGGTTCCTCGCATCTGGTCAGTGGTCATCACCGCGAACATGAATTACTTGAACAGGAACTGGCAGCCTTTACCGGTCGAGAAGCGGCTCTGGTCTTCAGTTCTGGCTATATGGCCAACGTCGGCGTTATGTCGGCGCTGATGTCGCGCCGCGACACTATCGTGCAGGACCGCCTGAATCACGCCTCGCTGATCGATGGCGCATTGCTCTCGCAAGCCAAGATGCTGCGCTTCCGGCACAACGACATGGCTCACCTCAGACGTCAGCTAGGGCTGGCGATTGGCAAAAAGCTGGTGGTCAGTGATGGCGTTTTTTCTATGGACGGCGACTGTGCGCCCTTGCTGGATGTCTCTCGCCTGTGCACGGAACATTCCGCCTGGTTGCTGGTCGATGATGCTCACGGCATCGGTGTGCTGGGTCCGCATGGCTCTGGCTTGGTTAATGCCTTGGGTTTGACCAGCGCTGAGGTTCCATTACTGGTCGGCACCTTAGGCAAGGCCTTTGGCACCTCAGGTGCTTTCGTTGCCGGCGATAAAACCACCATCGACTACCTATTGCAGACGGCCCGGCCCTATATCTATACCACGGCAACGCCACCCGCCTTGGCAGCGGCGACACGCACGGCCTTAACGTTGGTGCAGGCCGCTGACGCCGAGCGGGCACACCTGCAAACCTTAATCGGGCACCTGCGCCAAGGCGTCAGCGACCTGGGTTACCGGTTGATGCCGTCCGCAACCGCAATTCAACCTATTTTGGTCGGTGCCAATGACGCCGCGCTGCAGTTAAGCGAGCAGTTGAGGGCGCGCGGCCTGTTGGTCACCGCGATCCGGCCACCGACGGTGCCCGTGAATACGGCCCGTTTGCGCGTGACGCTGAGTGCCAGTCACAGCTTGGCGCAGGTCGATCAGTTGCTTAATGCACTGGCGGATATCACGTGAATCGTGTTTGGCTGCCAGGCTGGCATACGAATAGTCATATATTTGACGCAATACGCGCTGAATTTAACGAAAATTCTGACGATCGAGTGCTGTCATTCGCCGACACGACTTTGAGTCGTGACGAGTGGTTGGCCGAGCAAGTTGCGAGCTTGGATGAGGGGGCCACGCTCGTTGGTTGGTCCCTAGGTGGTATGCTGGCCTGTGAGTTGGCCAGCCTAAGCGCCAAGGTCAAAGCCGTCTATGTGCTCAACGCCAATCTGCAGTTTGCTGGGGCCGCCGGATTGGCGTCCGGCGTGGCGGATGCTTTTATGGCCCGTTATAAGGCCAATCCAGTGGCCACTCGGGGTCGTTTCGCCCAGTTGGTCGATCCTATTCAGAGTGCCTTGTTGACGCCCTTTTTGCTACCCGGCGACCAACTCGCCAGCTTGCAATGGCTCTATGACATAGACCTTCGTCAACGATCTATCGAATGCCCGGTGCATCTGTTGTTGGCGCATGACGACCGTTTAGTGCCCTTCGATAACGCGCGTCGGGCTTGGGCTGACCATGCCACTAGTGTGATAGGCATGGCAGGTCATCACAGCTTGCCGCTGAGCGCGCCGCGTCAGGTCGCCAATTGGTTGAGTCGACATGGATAAGCGCGCCGTCGCCCAGGTTTTTGGCCAAGCCGCCGAGCACTACGATGGTGCAGCCCATTTACAGCGCCGGGTTGCGAATCAACTTATGGCTCAGGTAGGTGATTTGCCGCTGCGCCAGGCGGGCCATGTGGTTGATCTGGGAACTGGAACTGGCTATTGCCTGCCAAGCTTGGCTCAGCGTTTCCAACCAAGCCTATTGACCGCGCTGGATCTGGCTGAGCCGATGTTGGCGCGCGCCCGGCAGCGCGTGCCACACCTGAACCTGGTGCAGGCCGATCTGGAAAACCCGCCCCTGGCCGACAGTAGTGTTGATTTGGCGGTCTCCAGCTTGGCGGTGCAATGGCTGGATCGACCAGAGGCCTTTATTAACCGACTGGCTAGTGTGCTCAAGCCAGGCGGCTATTTAGCCTTGAGCACTCTCGGGCCGAAAACCCTGACCGAATTGCGTCAGGCCTGGGCGCAGGTTGATCGGGCAACGCATGTTAATCGATTTTTGCCGGCCAGCGATTGGCAGGCGGCCATCGCTGCGTCACCCCTGACCCTAACCCTTTGGCACGAAGAGCGGCTAGAGGTGCGTTATGACGCGCCATTGGATCTGGTTCGGGAGCTGAAAGTCTTGGGCGCGCACCATGTGGAGCGGCAGGAAACGCCAGCGGTCGGCCATTTACGCCCGATGTTGCGTGCCTATGAGGATTTTGTTTGTGCTGATGGCCGCTACCCGGCGACCTGGGATGTCTTTTACCTTATTGCGCGAAAAGCCCTATGAAAAAACGTTATTTTATTGCCGGCACCGATACCGACGTTGGTAAGACTCATATCACAGAGGCGCTGCTTCGGGCCGCGCAACAGCACGGTTTGACCACCCTGGGCCTGAAGCCCTTGGCGGCCGGCGCCGAGCTGGTTGGCGGGCAATGGTCGAATGACGATGCCCGGCGGCTGCAGGCGGCGTCGAGTCTTAAGCTACCCTATGAGCAGGTTAACCCCATTTTGTTGCGCGCCGCGCTGGCACCGCATCTAGCGGCCGAAATGGAGCAGCGCCGACTGACGGTGCAGCGTTTGGCAGGCTTTTGCCGCGGCACGCTAATGACCCAGAAGGTTCAGTTTACGTTGATCGAGGGCGCCGGTGGCTGGCGGGTGCCGCTTAATAATCGGGAGACCTTAGCCGATTTGGCCATAGACTTGAACCTCGAGGTGATTCTGGTCGTGGGTATGAGATTAGGGTGCCTGAATCATGCCCTGCTCACGGTGGAGGCGATTCAACGGGATGGCCTTACGCTCGCCGGTTGGGTCGCCAATTGCATTGATCCTCAGATGGATAGTTTGGATGCCAATATCCACAGCCTGGTCAGTCGTATCCCGGCACCCTTGCTGGGGACGATGCCATTCTTAGGAGAGGGCGCAGTTGCATCGGCAGACTGGTTCGATGCACGATTTTTTGACGAGTAATCTGGCATTAAATGTCAATAAATGGGCGGTTAGCGATGCCGCATTTGAGGTATGCGTCGAAAATCCAAGCAATGCGGAGCTGCACTAGTATGCATGTAGATTGCATTACAAAAAGTAACAGCAAATTACGTGCTATTGGTTAAGATATGAGCAGGGTTAGAGCCTTATCATATAGGTAATTGATTTGCTTTGGCGTACCGAGATTATTCCTACAGCTTGGCTCACGTGCTAAACCAAAGGTGGCGATATGATAGGTTCAGCAATGAATGCCGGGGTAGTCGGAGTTCAGCGTGGTTACGATCAGCTCAATCAAAGCGCGGAGCGGATTAAGCAAGTCAATGCGGCGCCAATTGAGGGTAGCTCGCAAAAGTTAGCGGCTCCCATGGTTGAGCAAATCTTAGCAAAAATCCAGGTTCAGGGCAGTACTAAAATTATTCAAACGGCGAGCGAGACTTTAGGTACGCTCGTCGATATAAAAGTGTGAAAAGGCAACTAGAGAGTCGATGACAACCATAAGTGGCGTGTTCCCTAATGCGATAACCCCAACCTTTGCCCCGTCTGAAGACCCGGCGAACCAGCTGCGCCTGCGGCGGGAAAATGAGGCGGCGGTTTTTGCACCGGTTGATGAGGTCTCCGCAACGGCGGGCTCACGGGCCGCGCTTATTAGTCAGCCCGGTCGGCTGGCATCCGAGCAGGCGCTGGCCTCGGCGACCGCTTTGGCCGACGGAACGGGTGCCGGTGGTTTCACTGAAACGCAGTCTAAGCCCTCTCGTGACAGTGCCGAAGCGGTCTCTGTTGACAGTCGAGATAAGGCGGTGCGGCAAGAATCGCGCATGGAGGATGCGTCACGTCAGGCCGAAAATGACCGCATTAAGCTGGCGGGCGATGTCGATCTGGTGCGTGAATTGGCGAGTCTCGATCGCGAGGTTCGAGCGCACGAGCAGGCTCATAAGTCAGTCGGCGGACAGCACACTGGGACCATGGCCTTTACCTTCGAATTTGGCCCTGACGGCAAGCGTTACGCCGTCGGCGGTGAAGTGCCGATTGATGTTGGGCGAGTGGCGGGCGACCCAGAAGCGACGCTACACAAAGCCCAGCAGGTTCACCTTGCGGCCCTAGCTCCCGCCGAGCCCTCGATTCAAGACCGCCGCGTTGCCGTCCTAGCGTCTCAATTGGTAGTCGAAGCGCAAGGTGAAATTCGCCAAGTTGAGCGCGACCAAAGCACCAAGGCTGCTGAAGAGCGTAGCGAGCAGTCTGATCTGAATAAAGAAGACGCGGCCAAAACCGAAGCCAATAGTGCTCAGGTAGATGATGGCGTGGCGCGCACCGGTAGTGACAACGAGCGTCGGCCTTTGGACGTTTTCAACGAAATTAGCCAGGCTGGTAAATTGGTGGCGCAGACTGCAGCCTACATGAGTCAACAAAAACAGGCTGTGGGCTTTAATCTCGATACCACCGTATAGTTCCAGTTTTTCCTACTCTAATAGTGATGAATTACTTTCAAACCCCGCAATACCCCCACCAACACAGCAGCCACGATCTAATTCGACATATTAACGGCATTAGAATTTTTTGGTATTGGGTGCTCGGCGATATGCGGCAAAGACACTTAGCTCCCACGGCCGCAGCGCCAGCACTAGTCCGGAACCATAGGTTTCGCTGACAGGCAGCTTGCCGTCTTCCTTGCATAGGTCATCAAATTCGCGTGCTAGTCGCCGCATGCTGTTTTGCATATGCCGGTTCGATTGACGAGTTAACATGCCAGCCATAAAGACCAGCAGTTCGCCTGCCTTGGGGTTGAATGTGCAGTTAAAGAATTCGCGCGCGACATGATTTTCAAAGAATTTGTGCACCGGACCGTTCTGAATCCATTTGAAGTCGCGCGACACTAGGGTACGGACCCGATTGCCTGGCAGCAGTTCGATAATTCTCAGTCGATCAAGTTTCGCTAGTAGGCGGATGGCCTCATGTTTATCAAATGAATAGGTGGTTACGATGTCGTCCAATGTCCAGCGGTTGATCAGTAATTGGGCCATCATCAACAGCTTGGCGTTACCAACAAGTTCTCCCTCGGCCTCGAGCGTCAACTTATCGACGTTCATCGAACTCTCATGCATCCGGGCTACCAGGAAGCCCAGATCTGCACTGGCCAGCGAGCAAATAGCTTCGAGCCGATTGAGGGTGAAATGCCGTTTGGAAAACATGCGCTTCACATTGGCTTCACTGAGGTTTAGGTGGGTTGCGACATCGGCGTAGGTAATCTTGCGCTCGCGCAAAATCTTTTTCAGGGTGTCAATTAATTGGCTAGTTTGCGACATGTCAATGCCTGTTAGGCGGCCTCATGTGAACTCAATGATGCCAGTTTTTTAAAGGTCGTACCACAGGTGCGCAGGATTTAATGGCGGCTCGATTGGTCGCCAAAAAGCCTAGTCTGGCCACTGTTCCCGCGCCCAAACAGGCTCCTTAGGCGAGTTACTCCAAATCAAGTCCTACCGATGGGCGCTGCAACTATGGCCCGTTACCTAAATACCGTAAAATTTCAATGGACAAAAAGTGCCAAAATCCTGTAATATCCGCGAAATTTTGGGCTGCAAATGCACCCAGCTGAGACGTTTGACCAGCAGAAATCACACCCTGACCGCACCCAAGAATTAGCCTGTTGTGGCTTAACGTAGCAACGGCAAATAACGAAGCGGGATGAAGTTACCTTCATCTCGCTTTTTTACGAGTAGGGGTGTGAAAAAACTGGTCTAACGGGTCAATTTCTCAATTGTCCATTCATGCAACTGATAGGAGAACGGATCTTGAGTACGCCTGCCATACTCGCGCTCGAAGACGGAAGTATTTTCAAAGGTATCGGCTTTGGTGCCGCTGGAGAAGCCATTGGTGAAGTGGTATTTAATACCTCCATGACCGGCTATCAAGAGATCCTGACGGATCCGTCCTATGCCCAGCAAATCGTCACCCTGACTTATCCCCATGTTGGTAATACCGGCGTGAACTCCGAAGATGAAGAATCCGATCAGGTTTGGGCGTCGGGTCTGGTGATTCGCGATGTGCCGCTGATGCACAGCAGTTTTCGCAGCGAACAATCGCTCGCCGACTATTTGAAAGCACGCAATATAGTCTCCATCGGTGACATTGATACCCGTCGTCTGACCCGAATTCTGCGCGAAAAGGGTGCTCTAAACGGTTGCATCATGGCCGGTGAGAACATCGACGTCGACCGCGCCTTAGCGTTGGCCAAGGGTTTTGCCGGCTTGAAAGGCATGGATTTGGCCAAGGTAGTCAGTGTTAAGGCGCCCTATCAGTGGACCGAAGGCAGCTGGCAATTAGGCGTTGGTCATACCCAACCCGATACCAGCAAGTTTCACGTCGTCGCCTATGATTTCGGGGTCAAACGCAACATTCTGCGCATGCTTGCTGATCGCGGTTGCCGCATCACCGTGGTCCCGGCGCAAACGCCGGCTGCCGATGTTCTGGCGCTGGCCCCTGATGGCGTATTTTTGTCCAACGGGCCGGGCGATCCGGAACCGTGTGACTATGCCATTCGCGCCATTGCTGAGATATTAGCGACCGACATCCCCGTCTTCGGGATCTGCTTGGGTCATCAGTTGTTGGGCCTGGCTTGCGGTGCGCAAACCGGCAAGATGAAATTTGGTCATCACGGTGCCAACCATCCGGTCGCGGTACTGGCCGACCAGACGGTGATGATCACCAGTCAAAACCACGGTTTTGCCATCGAAGAAAGCAGTTTGCCAGGCCATTTGGTGGCCACGCACCGGTCCTTGTTTGACCAGTCACTGCAGGGCATACGGCATACTGACAAGGCTGCCTTTAGCTTCCAAGGCCATCCGGAAGCAAGTCCCGGTCCACACGATTGCGCGCCCTTATTTGATCAATTTATTGATTATATGAGCCAACGCCAGTCCTAAGGTGACCCGACACTGCTCCAATAGCTGGGGCAGTTGCATACACTAGCATTCAGAATTTGTGAGAAACCATGCCAAAACGTACTGACCTAAAAAGCATTCTGATCCTCGGCGCTGGGCCCATTGTGATTGGCCAGGCCTGTGAGTTTGACTATTCCGGTGCACAAGCATGTAAGGCGCTACGCGAAGAGGGTTACCGGGTCATCCTGGTCAACTCGAATCCGGCCACCATCATGACCGACCCGACCATGGCCGATGCCACCTACATAGAGCCGATCACCTGGCAGGTCGTGGAAAAAATCATCGAAAAAGAACGCCCGGATGCGGTGTTGCCGACCATGGGTGGCCAGACGGCGCTTAATTGCGCACTCGATCTGGAAAAGCATGGCGTGCTTGTCAAATATGGCGTGGAAATGATCGGCGCCAATGCCGATACCATCGACAAGGCTGAAGACCGCAGTCGCTTCGATAAGGCGATGAAGTCTATTGGCCTCGACACGCCTCGCTCCGGTATCGCGCATACGCTGGAAGAAGCCATTGTGATAGCCGAACGTTTGGGCTTTCCGTCGATCATTCGTCCGAGCTTTACTATGGGCGGCAGTGGCGGCGGTATTGCCTACAATAAAGAAGAATTTGAAGAGATCTGTCGCCGCGGGCTCGACCTGTCGCCGACCAATGAATTGCTGATCGACGAAAGCCTGATTGGCTGGAAAGAATTCGAGATGGAAGTGGTGCGCGACAAAAATGATAACTGCATCATTATTTGCGCCATCGAAAACTTTGACCCGATGGGCATTCATACCGGCGACTCCATTACCGTTGCGCCGGCGCAAACGCTAACCGACAAAGAATATCAAATCATGCGTAACGCCTCACTGGCGGTGCTGCGTGAAATTGGCGTCGAGACTGGCGGTTCGAACGTCCAGTTCGGCATCGATCCGGCGACCGGCCGCATGGTGATCATCGAAATGAACCCACGTGTGTCGCGCTCGTCCGCCCTGGCTTCGAAGGCCACTGGCTTCCCGATTGCTCGGGTCGCCGCCAAGCTGGCAGTCGGCTATACGCTCGATGAGTTGCAGAACGAAATCACCGGTGGCGTCACCCCGGCCTCGTTTGAGCCGAGCATTGACTACGTCGTCACCAAGATACCGCGCTTTGCCTTCGAGAAGTTCCCCCAGGCCAATGATCGCTTAACGACTCAGATGAAGTCGGTCGGTGAAGTCATGGCGATTGGCCGTAATTTTCAGGAATCCTTGCAGAAAGCGTTACGCGGTCTGGAAGTGGGCGCCTGTGGTTTTGACAGTTATGTTGACCTGAACGCAGACAATGCCAATGAAATTATCGTGCGCGAATTGCGCGAAGCCGGTCCTGACCGAATCTGGTACGTCGCCGATGCCTTCCGTTCGGGCATGTCGGTGACCGATATTAATGAGCTGACCGGCATCGATCCTTGGTTCCTGGTGCAGATCGAAGATTTGCTCGCCGATGAAAAAGCCCTCAGCAGCAAAGGCCTGAAAGACCTCGATGAGGCGCTGATGCGCAGCCTGAAACGCAAGGGCTTCTCGGACCTGCGTCTGGCTCATCTGCTCGGTGTCAGTGAACAGGAACTGCGCAAGAAGCGCTGGGCGCAAAATGTGCGCCCGGTCTATAAGCGCGTGGATACCTGTGCCGCGGAATTCAAATCGGATACCGCCTATATGTATTCGACCTACGATGAGGAATGCGAAGCGGCGGTGACCGATCGCGAGAAGATCATGGTCATCGGCGGCGGTCCGAACCGTATCGGTCAGGGTATCGAGTTCGATTATTGCTGTGTACACGCTGCCCTGTCGGCGCGTGAGGACGGTTATGAAACCATTATGGTGAACTGTAATCCGGAAACTGTCTCGACCGATTACGACACCTCCGATCGGCTCTACTTTGAGCCCGTCACCTTGGAAGATTTACTCGAGATCATCGATCTGGAAAAACCCAAGGGTGTCATCGTCCAGTACGGTGGCCAGACACCATTGAAATTGGCGCGTGCCCTTGAAGCAGCCGGTGTGCCCATTATTGGCACCAGCCCGGATGCCATCGACCGAGCCGAGGACCGTGAGCGCTTCCAGGTGATGGTTGAACGGCTGAATCTGTTGCAGCCGGAGAACGGTACCGCGCGTAGTCTCGATGAGGCCGTGCTGATCGCTAACCGAATTGGTTATCCCCTAGTAGTGCGACCGTCCTACGTATTGGGCGGCCGAGCCATGGAAATTGTCTACCAGGAAAAAGATCTGCGCCGTTATATGAACGACGCGGTCAAGGTGTCGAATGACTCGCCAGTTCTGCTCGATCGCTTCCTCGATGATGCTATCGAAATGGACATCGACTGTGTCAGTGACGGCGAACGTGTTGTTATCGGCGCCATCATGCAACACATCGAACAGGCGGGCGTCCATTCCGGCGACTCAGCCTGTTCGCTGCCGCCCTATAGCCTGCCGATGCCCGCGCAAAACATGATCCGCGAGCAGGTCAAGGCGATGGCGCTGGAGCTCAATGTGATCGGTCTGATGAACGTGCAGATGGCCTGGCAGGATGAAAAACTCTATATTATCGAAGTAAACCCGCGGGCCTCGCGCACTGTGCCTTTCGTGTCCAAGGCCATCGGTGTGTCATTGGCCAAGATCGGTGCCCAGGTGATGACCGGCAAGACTCTGCTGGAATTGGGCTTTACCGAAGAGATTATTCCGAGCTATTTCTCGGTCAAAGAAGCGGTCATGCCGTTTAATAAGTTCCACGGTGTCGATCCGGTGTTAAGCCCGGAAATGAAATCGACCGGCGAAGTCATGGGTACCGGCAAGACCTTTGCTGAAGCCTTTGCCAAGGCCGCTGTCGGTGCCGGTGCGGTCTTGCCGACCTCGGGTAAGGTGATTATTTCGGTCAAGAATAAAGATAAGGCCGCGGCGTTGGTGATGGCGCGCAGCCTGACCGAACTGGGTTTTGATGTGGTTGCTACCCGGGGTACGGCGCAGTACTTCAGCGAGCAGGGTTTGCCGACCTCGGCGGTAAATAAGTTCAAGGAAGGCCGTCCGCACCTGGTCGATCTGATCAAAAATGATGAGGTCGCGTTTGTGATCAATACCACCGAAGGCCGGCAGTCGCTGGTCGATAGTGGCGAGATTCGCAAGGGCGCGCTGCAGCACAAGGTATATTACACCACGACTTTGGCCGGTGCCGAGGCTTCTGTGATGGCTATACAGTTGCAGCAAGAGCCGTCCGTAAACCGCCTGCAAGACTTGCATGCCATGCTCAGTCAGTCATAATAACGGCTGAGTAAAGACGACCAAAGGGCGCTCGGCGCCCTTTTTAAATGAGGAAGGAACACCCCATGCAACGATATCCAATGACCGTTGAAGGTGAATTGGCGCTTCAAAACGAGCTCAAAGAATTAAAATCTGTGCGTCGGCCCGCGGTAATTATTGCTATCGCCGAAGCCCGCGCGCACGGCGACTTGAAAGAAAACGCTGAATACCATGCCGCGCGTGAGCAGCAGGGCTTTATTGAAGGGCGGATTCAAGATATCGAGGGTAAGCTATCCGGCTCCCAGGTGATCAATGTGCACGATATACCGGTCAGCGGTAAAATCATCTTCGGCACCACGGTAAGCCTGCTTAATATTGAAACCGATCAGGGCGTGACTTATAAGATCGTCGGTGACGATGAGGCCAACGTTAAGGTCAACAAGATTTCCTTGAACTCTCCGATTGCTCGAGCGTTGATCGGCAAAGAAGAAGGCGATACGGTCGTCGTTAAGGTCCCCGGCGGCGTAGTCGAATATGAGATTGAAAAGGTCGAACATCTCTAGGTTCGAGGCTTGTTCAGAAGCAAAAAAAACCGCGGATTCGCGGTTTTTTTTATGGCTAAAATCAAATCACCTAGTCGATCACGCGCATGGTCAGCACCACTTCGCCGACCGAAAAGCCAAACTTCGACATTGAGGTCACATTGACGATGGAGTTGTCACTGACCTGATAGAGCCAGTCGTCCATGCGAATGCCGATGTTCTTACCCGAGGCCAGGGGAACATCGAGCACATAATTCATATGGATTGCATTGCCGGCAAACTCCATCTGGGCATCCCCGATGACATCGGCCGCGGTGCCGACATAGGTTTGTTCACCGGTCTTGCGGAACTGCCAAACACGCGTTTGTATCTCACCATCGCTCCAAGTAAAGAGCTCATCCAAAACGCCGCCTTGGTCGTCCCAAGTGGCACTGATCTGGGCGGTGAAAGTACGGCTGACCTCGCCGCTGCGATCGCGCACGAAGCCTTCGGCATGGATCTGATTGTTGAAGAAGCTCATCGGATCAAATTGGATCGGGGTGTCGGCATAGGTACTGACCGGCAGCTGGCTGCAGGCACTCAATAGGGTGGCGCTGGCAAATAGGGCAATAGTCTTCATGGCGGGTCTCCTGAAACGTTTCCCGTTCTTACGTAGCAGTCTTCAAAACGGATGGGTTGTATTGCTCACCCAGGTTAGCCGATCAACGAGCGCTAGGGCAGTTGATCACCGTATTTTTTTTGGGCACGCCTAACGGCTTCAATGAAGCCCTGGGCACAATTGTCGGATACGTCCCGAAAGGCCGCCTTGAGATCGCGACCCGATGAGAAGCCGCCATCGAGTGTCATGGTCCGCAAGAAGCTTTCATAATCTTTGCCCTCGTGAAAATAACCGCCCGGGGCGATTATATAGCGTGCCACCAACCGTTCGCAGTCGCGACATTGGACATAGACCCGTTGAGCGTCATCTCGGGCCAAAATATTGCGTAGATCACGTGATTGACAGTATTGACACTGTTGAATATATACGTCCATTTGAGCTCCTTATTGTTGTTATCAGTTATCAGTTATCAGTTGAGGACCCAGAACCAATAGAGAGGGCCCAGGGTAAAGGCGGTCACAAGGCCCAGCAAGGCCATCAGACTGCCCATCCGGGCCATGTCCTTGACACTAATGACTCCGGAGCCAAAGGCGATGGCATTGGGCGGTGTGCTGACCGGTAAAATCATCGCCATTGAGCAGTTCAGCGTGATGGCGAGAATCAATACCAGCAGCTGTTCGGTCGGCAGACTCAAGGACACCACGAGTGGAATCAATAGCCCGGCGGTTGCCGTGTTACTCATCACGGTGCCGAGTAGTGCCGCGACCAACACCAGAACGCCGACCAGCAACGTAAAGCTCCCGGCATTTGGTAACCAACCGACAATGACACTGCCCAGATCGGTAATGTCGATCGCAACGCCCAAGGCGATGCCGCCCGCGACCATAAAGAGCACGTCCCAAGGCAGTGTTCTAAAATCGGATTGATCCAAAATACCCAACCAAAATGCGGCAATAATCGGAAAGAGCGCCACGGTGCCCGTCTTCACTCCGAACTGACCGCCTATTAGCCAGCCCAGTACGGTAAGCACAAAGATCCCGATAGACAACCACTGCCGAGCCCTCAGAGGCTCGGCCTCGGCCGTGCCAATCTCGAGCCTAGCGTCGCCCGGTGGATAGAACCTCAGCAGGGCAAACCAAAGCAGGGCCAAGGCTATGAGCAGGAAGGGTAGGGTGAGGATCATCCAGTCCAGAAAACTCACTTGGATTCCCTTGGTCGCGAGATAACTCATGGCAATAGCGTTGGGCGGCGTGCCAATAGGGGTGCCGATGCCGCCCAGATTGCAGGCTAGGGGAATTGATAGGATCAGGCCCACTCGAAAGGGGGTGTCGGCGCGCAAGCGCTGAGCCAGCGGCAGCACCATGGTTAACATCATAGCGGCGGTGGCGGTATTGCTCATCCACATCGATAGAAACGCGCAGACGGTAATGATACCGGCCAGAGTGGTGGTCGGTTCGCCCTCGGTAAGCTGCAGAATCCAATGGGCAAAGCGAGCATCGAGTCCGGCCTTTTGCATCAGGCTCGATAAGACGAATCCGCCGAGAAAGAGCAGTATAATATTGGAAAAAAAGGGTGCGAAGAACAGGGCGTCGTCGATCGGCTGACCTAACTGGGTCAGTGTCGGCGACAGCCAGAGCAATTCCAGTGCGAGAATGATAAAGCTGACAACAAATAGGGGTAACCACTCACTGACCCACAAAAGCGCAGCCAATAAGAGAATCAAGACCGCCTTGACCTGAGCCGGATTGAGTCCGGAGAGCGCCGGCCAATCCGTCGTGGGGAGATAGAAGATAATCAATAATGCCAGTGCGGCCCAAAGCTTGACCCGGTGGATACCCAGACCCCGATAAAGATTTAACGTTGCGCGCATAAATGGACTGCTGGCTGAAAAGTGTCCATATATTAAGTTATTGGTGTACCCCGCACAGGGCCCAGATCATCTTACTGGGCACTGAACGCTGTGTGCGAATGGGATAACGGCGCTCGGTCTTTACACAGCCAGCCCTAGCTGGGTGCGGAAATCTGTTTGGCCAGATAGAGCGCATAGTTGTCGGTCATGCCGGCGATATTATCGACCATGCGTTGATAGATTTCATACTGACTCATCTGCTCGGTAGGGGCTTCACCAGCCATCAGGTCGAACACGCGCTTGGTGCGGTAGGATAGAGCCTTGCGATCCCGCTTCTGGTGAAACTCAAAGCCTGCCTCGATAAAGGTTTTTAACAGCACCGATAAGACGGTATAGGCGCCGATTTCGGTTTCGGTTTTCTGCACATCCATAAAGACTTTATTGATGGCCAGATTTTTGGCTCGGTTGATGCCATTGCGAATGCGCTCAGGACAGGCAGAGATCAGATCCCCGGTAAAGGTTGCCGCCATGATTGAATCGAGGTGGGTCACATAGGTCGCCACCACCGCATCGACGATACAGCCGATGGTCTTGCTGCGCAGTGCCGACAGTTGGCGGCCTGGGGAAATATTGCCGCTGTTGTTGAGATCGAGGACCTTGGTACCCTGGATGTCGAGAAAAATTTCCTCGACCTCGACAAACTCGATAATGCTCAACTCCACCGCATCTTCTAAGTCGATCAGCGCGTAGCAGATATCATCGGCCGCCTCCATCAGATAGCTGAGCGGGTGACGCGCGAGGCGGCCATCGGGCTGCTGGATAAGGCCGAGTCGGTTGGCCAGTTCCTGGAGAAAGCGGTGTTCACTGCGGAAGCAGGAAAACTTGCCATTGGCGCCAGCTTGCTCGGCGGTCCAGGGATACTTTAACGACGTGCCCAGGGTTGGAAAGGTCAGGCGCAGACCGCCATTATTGAGATGGTATTCAACCTGAGCGAGGGTCCGAAAACCCTGGGCATTGCCTTCGAAGCTCTGTAGATCGAGCTTTTCCAGATCGGTCAGGCCCGATAAAAAAATCTGATTATCGGCCCGTTTGAACCAATCCTGGATCGCATATTCGCCGGCATGGCCGAACGGTGGATTACCAATATCGTGCGCCAGGCAGGCGGCTTGCACAATAATACCCAAGTCGTCCGGTTCGATACCCTCGGGCAGCTGATCCTTAATGATCTCGGCGACTCGGATGCCCAAGCTGCGACCGACACTGCCGACCTCCATCGAGTGAATGAGCCGATTGTGAATATGGTTGTACTTGGCCAGCGGATGCACCTGAGTCTTACCCCCGAGCTTGCGAAAGGCACCGGAAAAAACGATTCGATCGTGATCCTTGTGGAAATGGCTGCGGCCCATATCGGCCGGGCCGGGGGCATCGTGACCAAAGCGGGCGGTGGTTAACAGCTGGTGCCAATTCATCGGCGTCATAGGGTTGCTCAGTGCAGATCGGGCGAAGTTGCGACCATGATGAGAGGGCGCGCGGCAGAGATCAAGTGTTGTACACGCAAAGCTTTTACTTGAGTGCTGGCCGGGCTTTGGTTATAAAGGCCATAGAGATCATTTTACTGGATATATCTACAGTGGCTAAAAATAAGATTCAACTGGTCTGTACCGACTGTGGTGCCGACTACGCCAAGTGGCAGGGTCAATGCACCGAATGCAAGGCCTGGAACACGCTCAAGGAATTCCGTGAGGCCAAGGACCCGACCGGGCGACCCAACTTTGCCCAGGATGAGCGCTTTCAAGGTTATACCGGCAGTCAGGCCGGAGTGCAGACACTGAGCGCCGTTGACCTGGCGGATCAGACGCGCATCGTCACCGGTATCGGCGAGTTCGATCGGGTCTTGGGCGGCGGCCTGGTCCCGGGCAGCGCCGTGTTGATCGGCGGTCACCCGGGCGCCGGCAAGAGCACGCTGTTGTTGCAAACCCTCTGTCACTTGGCAAGTGAGCATTCGGTACTCTATGTCACCGGCGAAGAGTCGGTGCAGCAAATTGCCTTGCGCGCCCAACGCTTGAATCTGCCGCGCGACGATTTAAAAATCCTCTGTGAAACCAGTGTCGCGCGGATTACCGAAGTCGCCAAGGAGCTGGACCCGAAGATATTGGTGATCGATTCAATTCAGGTGATGTTTGCCCCGGATGTCGACTCGGCACCGGGCAGTGTGTCGCAAGTGCGCGAGTCGGCCGCCTGGTTGACCCGGTTCGCCAAGCAGACCGGCACCATCCTGATCATGGTTGGCCATGTCACCAAAGACGGCACTCTGGCTGGGCCGAAGGTGCTAGAACATATGATTGATGCCTCGGTGATGCTCGAAAGCTCCGCCGATTCGCGCTACCGGACCCTGCGCGCGATCAAAAATCGCTTCGGTGCGGTCAATGAACTGGGCGTGTTTGCCATGCTCGACAGCGGCATGAAGGAAGTCAAAAACCCCAGTTCGATCTTCCTGAATCGCTCCGATGCGGCCTCCTCCGGCTCCATCGTTACGGTGGTGTGGGAAGGTACCCGACCGATGCTGATCGAATTTCAGGCGCTGGTCGATGGCACCACCATGGGCCATCCTCGGCGCGTGGCGGTCGGTCTGGATGCCAATCGCCTGAATATGTTATTGGCGATACTGAATCGGCACGGCGGCGTGTTCACCGGTGATCAGGATGTCTTTATCAATGTCGTGGGTGGCGTTCGGGTCACCGAGACGGCCGCGGATCTGGCCAGTGTGCTGGCTATCCTATCGAGTCTGCGGGATCGCCCGCTGCCAAACGAGTGGGTCGCCTTCGGCGAAATTGGTTTGAATGGGGAAGTGCGGCCGGTGCCTAATGGTCAAGAGCGCATCGTGGAAGCGGCCAAGCACGGCTTTAAGAAGGCCATCGTGCCGCTCGGCAACAAACCGCGTAAGCCGATTGAGGGCATTAGTGTGCTGGCCGTTAAAAGCCTGGACGAGGCCTTAAAGCATCTGCGCGACGAATAATTCGGCGTCGGTTGCGGCCACGTCTGTGGGCGCGGCGAACTGGCCGCGACCACGGTCGTTCAAAATGCGCTAGGCGAGGGCGCCAAGATAGAATTCACTTTGCGCATGATCGGCGAGCAATGCCGCCACAGTGAGGCCATCTGGGTTGGTCGCCGCCAAATTGCGACCTTCACTTTTAAACAATGCCACAAATTGTAAGAACGCGGTCTCATCCATCCGGGTATAGGCCCGATACAGGCAATGAAAGTCTCGGTCTGTCCCATCGTATGTGTTAAAATCTAAATACAGTCGCAGCTTTTCTGGACTCCATGGCTCGCCTTCGATTCTTTGTTTATCGCGTTTCATTGTGATCCCATTAGGTTTGAATGCTAGCTGGTGTTTAATGTCAGTAGAACTATGTATATAGAGCGAAATAATACCCAGTCGGAGCTGTTAGGACAAATGAACAAATGGCATAGTGACAAGTCTTTGCCGTATAAGACTCGGACACCGAATAGACAGTCAGGCTGCGTTCCGTGTTCAATGCCCAACATGGCTTTTATATCTAGTTTCGGTTACGCCAGGGTATGACATCTTCAGCATGATAAAATATCTAAAGACAACGCTGGTTTTGCTTCTGTTGTTGGTCAATGGCGCCAGCGCAGCTGATCTGCGCTCGGCCAATCGCTGGGATATCAGCCTCGAACCCTATCGTTTCGAGCTCCAGGGCGAATTTGTGCGGGCGGTTAACGACTACCGCACGGCCGTTAATCAAACTAATATTGACCCCAGTCGAGAGCGGCAAGTTCGAGCGGAAGAAACACGTCTGGAGCAACTGGCTCGGAGTCGCGGCTATTATCAGGCGGCCATCAGCAGCAGTTGGAACGAGGAAAAATCAACCCCACACTATCAGATTATTCTGGGCCCCCGCTTTACCATTCACAGCCTGTCGCTGTCGGGTAACTTCACACCCGAGGATGAACAGTGGCGGGTCCTGGCCGCGGGTGAAGCCTTAAATGCCGCGTTGGTGCTCAATCAGCAAGTCAAACTGCGACAATATATTGAAATGCGCAGCTGCTTTTACAGTCTCTCGATCGATCATCGGGTCACGCTGAGCGAGGCAGAACAGTTTGGTGATGTTGACTTTCAGGTTACCGTGTCCGACCCCACCACCTTTGGTGAGGTCGAGTTTGTCGGTGCGGGCCGCTCTAAAACCGAATTTCTTGCGCGGGTCAGCGGTATCCGCAGCGGCGATTGTTACCGTCGAGCTGACATCGATAACGCGGTGATCAGTCTGTTTGATACCGGTCTTTTTAGCCAGGTACGGCCTACCCTGACACGGGGCGCCGCCGGTCAGGTGCTGGTCACCTTCGGCCTGGAACAGCGCAAAGAGCGGACCCTGCGCGCAGGCGCAGGCTGGAAAAGTGAACAAGGTTTTGGTGGCTCAGTGGGTTGGCAGCACAGGGACCTCTTCGGCGAGGCTCAAAGCTTAGCCTTGGGCCTAGCGCTGCAATCTGCTCAGCAGAGCGCCTCCGCCAATATGGTGATACCGAGCTTTCTCGATCGTCGTAATCGCCTCAATTGGGACAATGAAATAAGTCACGCCGAGGTGACGGGTGTCGAATCGACAATTTATTCCAGCATTGCGCGCATGGCCCGCAAAGCCTCAACGCTGGACTATTATGAGTTTGGCCTCGGTGTGAGCCAGATCGATGAAATCAGCTACGGCGCAAGCGAGCGTTATCGCCAACTGCGCACACCGCTTAAATATCGCCGCGATTCGGTGCAGGATCCGTTCAATCCCAGCCTTGGCTTTCGCACGTCGGTCGGGCTTGAGCCTGTCTGGGACGTCGATGAAAACTTTACGCCCTTCCTGTTGACCGGCCTCGACCTGCAGTATTTTTGGTCGCTTAAGAAGCGCGCCACCTTTGCCAGTCGGCTCCGCTGGGATTCCCTCTGGTATGGCTCTGAGCTCGGCTCGACAATGGCCAATATACCTCAGTCAGAGTGGTTGAAGGCCGGCGGTAGCGCCTCGATTCGAGGCTATAACTACCAGGGCATCCAGTTAGCCCAAAAAGAAATCACTGCCGAGAACCCGATCGCCTTGGCCGCCGAACTGCCGGGCGCGACGCAGCGTTGGCTGATGGTCAATGAGGCGCGGTTGCGGATCAATGACAGTTGGGGCGGCGTCGCCTTTTGGGATGTCGGGGCCCTGGGGGAACACGTCAGTCTAGACTCGGCTGAGCAGTGGTACCATGGCATCGGGCTGGGTATTCGGTACTTTACCCGTTTTGCACCGATTCGAATCGATGTGGCCTTGCCACTCAACCGGCGCGCGACCGATGACAATTTCCAAGTCTATGTCAGCCTAGGGCAGGCCTTTTAATGGGTCTTCGTCTGCGTGCGGTGGCACGTCACGGTTGGGTCACGCTGCTGCGCGTGACGCTATTGCTGCTCATTGCGGTGCTGATGATCAGCGCCATGCTGGTGGGCACCGAGGGTGGTCGCATTGGGCTGATGACGCAAGGGGTTCACTTCTTGCGCCTATGGTCCGGGCAAGATATCAGTGCTAGCGGGATCCGTTCACCGGGCTTGGGCCAATGGCGTATCGGACAAATTAAACTGGTCGGTCTGGCCGCAGCACCGACGATTCAAATAGACAACCTGTCGCTCAGCTGGCAATGGCCCTACGCCATTCAGAATCGCTGGTGGTTCGATGACATCGCCATCGATCGGTTGCAAATGCAATTGGCCGAACCGAGCAACAGCGCCGGCGCGAATCCATTCGCTCGTCTCACAGAGTTGTGGCCCAGTATACCCTCGGTGCGCATCGAACATGTTGCCATTGGCAATATCAGTATCGACCGACCTCGATACCCAACGCTGCATGCCACCCTAGCGGCGGAAGGCGAAATCAATTGGGGCGCACTGCCGGCCCGGCTTGCCGTGTCGTTGAGTGAGCCGGGTACGGACAATAGCTACTCGGCCGAACTGTCGGCCGATGCCATAGATCGCTTCCGTTTGCAGGGTTCGCTGTTAGCAGAGCCATCAACGGCCTGGGCCCGATGGTTGCGTTGGTCATTGGCTGAGCCAGCACAGGCCTCCTGGGATGCACGTATCGACTACAGCAACAGTGAGACGTTGGAGGTGGCCATTGATCAGTGGTCGCTACCTTGGCGCTCGCACCAACTGGAGGCCAACGGCGCGCTAGAGTATCGGATAGCGGATGGACGATTGACCTTTTTACCGGTCGACATCAGCCTCGATGATAAGCCGGCTGCGCTGCTCGGTTGGATCGACCAGAATGACTCCGAACTGTCTATCGAGATGACAGATTGGGTGCTCGACCCGTTCAGTGAATTTGCCGGTGTGGAAGATCTGACCGGCCAACTCTCAATGCAGGCGCAATGGTATGGTGGTTGGCGTCGGCCGCGCTTGGATGCCACCGTGATCGCAAAGGGTGCTTGGCAATCCACGCCTTTTGAGTTGTCGATGACCAGTTTGGCGGAGGCATCGCGCCTGCGCCTAGAGACCGCCAAGCTCAGTTTGGGCAACAATCAATTGTCGGCTGTCGGTTTGATTGACTGGTCGTCGGATAGCCTGGACTTGAGCTATCAGGGCGAGCTGTTCACCGACCCGCTGTTCGAGGAACTGCTGCCCGCTAGTCTGGCCCAGCTGAGTGTTGGTGGTGCGGTAGCTGGCACACTAAGCGGTTCTTTCACGGACCCGCGGGTTGCGCTCGATGCCCAGCTGCAGGGCACTTGGTACGAGGAGCCGGTGCAGGCAACGCTGTCGGGTACTTGGGGCCAGGGTGAATTGAACCTTAGTGCATTTCAGCTGGATACGGAGTTGATGCAAACCGGCGGCAGTTTGAACTATGTCCTAGCGGATCAAAGTTGGCGCGCCCAAATAAAACTAGTCGATTGGCGTGCCGAATTGCTCGCGCGCCTGGGTGTCAGTTTTCCGGTCGCGTTTCGCGGCACCGGCTCTGGTGATCTAAGCGTCACCGGTCAGGGGCGCGCGGTCGATATCAGCGGGGCTGTTTCTATCGAGGGTTTTTGGCAAGACTGGCCTCTGAACGCCCGTCTGATGATCGCCAGTCTGCAATCGAGCCATCTTGAGTTGGCGGCGTCTGAAGTGCTGTTGGGATCATCCCAGTTAGCCGGAGCGGGTAAAATCGATTGGCGCGAAAAAACCTTAGCCTTGAATCTAACCCATCAGGACTGGCCGTTGGCTGCGCTGCAGCCGTGGTTGTCCTTTTGGCCGCAGATACTCGATAGCCTTGAGGGTGAGTTAACCGGGCAAACGACTTTATTGGGTCCCTGGAATAGACCGGCGATTGACACCGACAGCATCTTACACGGCCAGTGGTTTGAACAACCACTGACGCTAGCCCTGGTGACTCGTTCCGATGACAACCTACACTGGCAGATCGATCAGTTGGAGGCCCAGTGGCTCGATGCACGCTGGCATTATCGGGGCGATTTCTGGCCCTATGAACTGACCCTAGACGGCGATGCCCAACTTGAATCGATCGATAGTCGCCATTTGCCCCTGCTGTCGCGCGAATTTATCGGTGCTGAACGGGCTCTGCCGGATGCGCTCGATCTGCGTTTCGACGCCGATATCCGCCTGACCGGCCGTTTGACTGCACCGATCATCACTGGCGATGTGGATGCTCGTGGTCAGTTCGATCTGCAGCCGGTGATCTTGCACGCCGACCTCGCTCAGCTCGATGCCGATCATGTCGATATTCGCGCCGCGCAAGGGCAATGGGCTGGCGGGGAATGGCAGGTCGAGGGACTGTATAATTGGCGCTTACAGCAAACGGCCTTGACCGTGGCCACCCAAACACCGGATGCTCGACCCCTAGTGCCCTGGCTTAAAGTGGCTCTTGGCGAGTCTGTCGACCTGACTGCGCTGGATACTTGGCAAGGCTCGCTCGATGGCCAATTAGAGCTCGACAATCGTTCAGCCGATTGGCGTATCGACGGTGATCTGTCCAGTGCTGGCACTCTGCTAAAGGAACCCTATAGGCTTCAATGGCAGGGCAACGGCGCTTGGCAGGATGAGCTGCAACATGAGTTTGTTGGTCAATTGGGCGCCAGTGCCATCGAGGCCAGTCTGGTAACCGAGCAGCAAAGCGTGGCTGGGGCATTCTCGATTAAGGACCTGGAGTTTGCTCAGCTACGTCAGTTGGGCGTACCTGTTCCGGATGGCTTAACGGGACAGCTCAGTGCTGATATGACGCTGGCTGGCCCATTGGCGTTGCCCGAATTCAACGGCCAAGTAAGCAGTATGGGTCGCCTTGGCCGAGACATCCGTACGCTGCCCTTTACCGCGCAAGTGTCCTTCAGTGGCAACCGTGAGAACTGGCGCGTCGCCGAAACTATGTTCGACATTCCCAACGCCCTCAGCTTGACGGTGGCCGGCCAGGGTCAGGGGTTTGATGGCGAACTGCTCTTCGAGGGCCGGTTCCCGGACACGGCCTATTGGATCGATAACGCCGAAGTGGGTCCCGGGGTCGCGACCTTTACATTGCAGGCCAGCGGCAATCTGGCCGCACCGCTGTTATCCGGTGCCATCGACTGGCAAGCACAAAATTGGCCGATTAGCATCAATGGCCAATTACGCAGCGAAGCCGACCGCTATCTATTGAGTGGCTCGCTCAGCTCGGACGACCAGGCTCGGCTTAAGGTCGAGCTTGGCACCGCTAGGGTGGCCCTATCCGAGTGGCCGGCGCTACTCAACGAAAAGTTGTTTGCCGCCAGTATGGCAATCGATACGCCGCTATCAGTTTTGGATCCGTTTTTTATCGATCAACCTGACCAGCAACTCGGCGGCGAATTGGCCGGGTTACTGGAATGGCAAGGCAGCCTATTGGCCCCATCTTGGTCTGGTAATCTGCAGTGGCTCAATGGTTTCTATGAACACGCCGCCTACGGCACCTTGATCAGTGATATTCATCTGGATCTGGCTGCCAACAACGAAACTTGGCAGATCGCCGGTCGCGCATTGGATGGCGATCGCGGACAAATTCGAATCAAGGGTGATGTGCAGTTTCTGCCACAGGCGCAACAATGGTTGGCTCACCAGATCGATATTGGTGTCACCTTGGCTAACGCCGGCCTGTTAAATCAGGCGCAAATGGATGCTACCGTGTCCGGTGGGTTGCAGGCGACCGGTTCCTATCACCAACTGAGGGTGGCCGGTAAGCTCAATGTCGCCCCACTGAATATGCAATCGGATTCATTTCTCTGGGATGGTGCGCCGCAATTAAATATAGTCCAGGCGGGGGTGGTAACCGCCAAATCCGGGCAAAAACCGGCCTACTGGCCGAAGGGCAGTTGGGATGTCACGGTGGTCGCGAATAACCGGGTCAACCTATACGGTCAGGGCCTCGATGCCGAGCTGTCTGGTGCGCTGGAGCTGTCCGATGATTTTTATCTGCCGCAAATCTCAGGTCAGTTTGCCATCGTGCGCGGCACCTATGTAGGCTTCGGCAAGGCTTTTGTGTTGACTGACGGCAATGTCCAAATTCAGAATAATCAGCTGGTATTGGACGTCAATGGGCTCTACACAGAGCGCGATCTAGAGGTGGGTATCCGCATTAGCGGAACTCAGGATGCCCTGCGCTTGGTGCTCAGCTCACCTTCTGGTCTGGGCCAAGATGAGCTGCTGTCACAGCTGCTCTTTGGTCGACGAGTGGAGGAAATGAGTGTCATACAGGCTGTACAACTGGCCTCGGTGGTCAACCGTTTGCGCACTGGTGAAACCGGGTTCGATCTGATCGCAGTGACTCGCGACGAGTTGACCCTCGATTCCCTAGTGGTCGATACCCAAAGCACTAGCTCCGGTGATATTGCTTTTAATATCAAGGCCGGAAAATATGTTAATAGAAGCCTGTATCTCGAAGTTGAACAGGGCGTCGGGACCGATCAGGACTTTCGCAGCAGCCTGCAATACGAGCTTACACCGCGAACCTATGTAGAGCTCTTTACTCAGGGAGAGTTCGGGACGTTCAACAACAACGGTCTCGAGTTGAATTGGTCATTAGATTATTAGTGTGGTCCACAATCTCGATTGTTTGATTGCAGAGACGCCCTAAGGTTAAATTTTTGAGGATAATAGCGCTATGTTTAAGACAGATTTGACTACCCAAAGTAAGGTAAAAACTATTTTTTCTGGCGTATTCCTAACCGCGCTAGCAGGTTACCTCTGTTACCAAGATTTAATTCTGCCATTAAAGAACGGCATTTTTTATGCGCGCCAGGGTGTGAAGACGCTCCAAGACCAAGAGCCAGTTTGGTTTTGGATGCAAACTGCATTCCAGGGCGGATTCTTGACGTTGCTACTAGGCTCCTTTGGACTGTTTTTTCTGGTCGCCGCGCTCAGAGGTGAAGGTAAGGTGGTATCATTTAGGCGCGATTGATGTGCT
>JBLHFL010000001.1:0-32140 GCA_047618105.1 Granulosicoccus sp. | reverse complement strand
GACGCGACCGGCGGCCATATTCAGCCGCTCAACCTGCTGCTGGGTGAAGTGGCTGCTTTTGAAGGCTTGGGTGGGCAAGTCTTTGAAGACTCAAAGGTGATCGAGATTGAGCGCAGCGTGCGGCCCGTGGTGAAAACCGCCCAGGGCCAGGTTACCGCTAACTATGTCTTGCTGGCCGGTAATGCCTATATGGATCAGCTGATACCCGAGCTGGCCGCCAAATCGATGCCCTGTGGTACGCAGATCGTCGCGACCGAGGTGCTCGATCCTGAACTGGCCCGATCCCTGTTGCCGAACCAATACTGTGTCGAAGACTGTAACTACAAGCTCGATTATTACCGGGTCACCGGTGACAACCGCTTGTTGTATGGCGGTGGCGTGACCTATGGCGGTGGCGATCCGGCCTCGATCGAAGCCTTTATGCGCCGTCAGATGGAAACAACCTTCCCGCAACTAAAGGGCGTCAAGTTCGATTACGCTTGGGGTGGCGACTTCCTCTTGACCATGAGTCGGCTGCCGCAGTTTGGCCGTTTGACTGATACCATCCTCTATGCCCAAGGCTACAGCGGCCATGGCGTCACCACCACCCATCTGGCCGGGCGACTGGTGTGCGAGGCGATCCAGGGGCATCCGCAACGCTTTGATGCCTTCGCCAAACTGAAACACTTTCCGTTCCCCGGGGGTCGCTTGCTGCGCACGCCCTATACGGCGCTTGGCGCCCTCTATTACGGGCTGCGCGATAAGTTCGGCTTCTAGCCTGGCCACTGTTTTTGTTCTACTTACTCTCAGGCCTGTTCTGCCGAGTTGAAGGTGGATTTTTGTCTATTTTATAACCAACCCCTATCGACATTGGGCGCACCTTTCTTTATAGTCGCCGCCCCTTGCGTCGGCTTAAGCCGACGCGGCCCAATTCGCCTCTTCCCAGGATAAATTCAGTGATATCTACCGCAAACATCACCATGCAGTTCGGCGCCGAGCCACTTTTTGAAAACATTTCCGCTAAATTTGGTCACGGTAACCGGTATGGCTTAATTGGGGCGAACGGTTGCGGTAAGTCTACCTTTATGAAGATCCTCAGCGGCGAGCTGATCCCGACCTCGGGCAATGTATCCATTACCCCGGGTGACCGAATCGGTAATCTGAGCCAGGATCAGTTTGCTTTCGAAGAGTATTCGGTAGTTGATGCGGTCATTATGGGCGATGCCGGCCTGTGGAAAGTGAAGCAGGCGCGCGACCGGATTTATGCCAAGCCCGATATGACCGAGGCCGATGGCATGGCTGTGGCCGAATTGGAAATTGAATTCGCCGAGATGGATGGCTACACCGCTGAGAGCCGTGCCGGCGAAATTCTGTTGCAGGCCGGTATCGATGAATCGCTCCACTTTGGTTTGATGAAGCAGGTAGCACCGGGTTGGAAGCTCCGGGTGTTATTGGCCCAGGCCCTGTTTGCCAATCCGGATATACTGTTGCTCGACGAACCGACCAACAACTTGGACATCCATACTATTAACTGGCTGGCCGATGTCCTCAATCAGCGCAAATGCACCATGATCATTATTTCCCACGATCGACACTTTTTGAACTCGGTCTGTACCCATATGGCTGATATCGATTATGGCGAATTGCGCGTTTATCCGGGTAACTACGAAGCCTATACCGCGGCATCTTCGCTGATCCAAGAGCAGCTGTTAACCGAAAATGCTAAGAAAAGCGCTGAGATCGACGAGTTACAAAGCTTTGTCAATCGCTTCTCGGCGAACGCCTCCAAAGCCAAACAGGCCAGTTCACGTGCCAAGAAGATGGACAAGATCAAGCTCGACGAGGTGAAATCCTCCAGCCGAGCGACGCCGAGCATCAGCCTGAAGCAAGACAAGAAGCTCTACCGTCAGGCGCTGGTGCTGGAGGACTTGAGTCATGGCTTCGACAAGTCGTCGCTGTTTGACAACGGCAATCTGATTTTGGAAGCCGGCGCTAAGCTGGCGGTGATCGGCGAAAACGGTGCCGGTAAGACGACCTTCTTGCGTTGCCTGATCGGCGATCTGCAGGCCAACGGCGGCGTTGTCAAATGGGCCGAAAACGCCACCATCGGTTACTGCCCGCAGGACAGCACCGAAGACTTCAACTGCGATCTGACGTTGTTTGACTGGATGTCGCAATGGCGTACGCCCAAACACGATGATCTGATGATTCGCGGCATGCTCGGTCGTCTGTTGTTTACCGCCGATGACTTCAATAAAAAAGCCAAGGTCTGTTCCGGTGGTGAGAAAAACCGCCTGCTCTTTGGTAAATTGATGATGATGGACATCAACGTCCTGATCATGGATGAGCCAACCAACCACTTGGACATCGAAGCTATTGAAGCGCTCAACGTTGCCTTGAAGGAATTCGATGGCACCCTGATCTTTGTCAGCCACGACCGCGCTTTCGTCTCCTCCTTGGCGACTCGGGTGATCGAAATAGCCGACCGGGAAGTGATTAACTTCCAGGGCAGCTATGATGAATACTTGGCCAGCCAAGAAGCCAAACGGCGCGTTGCCTAATAGGGCATCGGAGCGACAAAAGTTGGTAAAAAAAAGGGCCCCTAGGGGCCCTTTTTTAATGGCTGACGATTGTGCGCGTCAATCGGCCGGGGCTTCCGGCTTCTTGAGGACATCGGCCAAGAGGCAGATCATATTGGTCGCCATAGTCGCCGCAGCCAGGGCGGTGATCTCGGCATGATCATAGGGCGGGGCCACCTCGACCACATCACAGCCGATCAGATTCAGGCCGGTCAGGCCATGCAGCAAGCGTATGCCGGTGATCGTGTCGAAGCCACCGCAGACTGGCGTGCCGGTGCCGGGGGCACAGCTTGGGTCGAGAAAATCGACGTCGAAGGTGATATAGCAGGGCCGATCCCCGACCGTCTTTTTGATTATCGCCAAGGCCTTGTCGACACCCTGTTCGTGCAACCAGAGCGCATCCAGAACGGTGTAACCGAGATTGGAATCATTGATCGTGCGCATGCCCAGTTGCACGGAACTGTGCGGGTCCACTATGCCTTCTTTGGCGGCATGGTAGAACATGGTGCCGTGATCGATGCGCCCCTTGCGGTCTGGCCAGGTATCGCTGTGGGCATCGAAATGAATCAATGAGATGGGACCATGTTTGTCCGCCAAGGCTTTTAAGATCGGGTAGGTGATGAAATGGTCACCGCCAATCGACAGCGGCGTAACCCCGGCCGCAATGATCGGCTGATACCATTGTGCGATCTGGTCGACCACGGTATGGGGCGAGCCGGGGTCGAACACGCAGTCACCAAAATCGATTACATTCAGCGTATTGAATGGGTCGGTGGTCCAGGGCCAGGGCCGGGCCCAACTTAGCTGGGTCGAGGCTGCCCGCACCGCCCGAGGCCCGAGTCGGGCACCGGGTCGGTTCGAGGTGGCCAGATCATAGGGCACACCGATCACTGCGACATCGACATCTGTTAGGTCACGGGTGTAACGCCGACGCAAAAAGCTGGTGGCGCCTGCATACATGGCTTCAATTTCTGTGCCGTAGGGTGACTGGCGCGTAAAGGCAAGGTCGCCGCTGGAATATTGATCAAAAGTATCCGTCATCGTTAAAATCCGAAAAAGGTAGAGTGGTTCATACGCTGTGAAGAGCGGAACCGATGGCCAAGCATAACTGGCCAATCGGTGTTTCGTCTTCAATTATTTTGCGTGAATTGCAAGTTGCGCTATGCGCTCAGGCGTCGGCATTGACTCGGCCTGCTGGCGGTCATCAATGACTGCACAGACCATACGGTGCCGATGATACTTTAGATTGAGAAGGCCTGTTGAAAACCCGCTCGCCAGATGGTATTGACGCTTGGCTCGAGCCGACCAGATGGCGGTTCAACGGCGTCGCAAGCGAGACTCAAGCCCATTGTGGGTTAAACGGTTGCGAGCAAGTATTGCCGCTCCCAAGAGCTGATTACGCGTTTGAAACCCTCATATTCGGCCCATCGAGTGGCCACAAAGCCGTCAACAAACTTCGTGCCCAGGGCGTCGCGGATAACCTCTGAAGAGGCCATCTCATCGAGTGCGGCCTCCAGGTTCCAAGGCACCGTCTCATCGGCTTCACCGCCCATGCGGTACTGTACGGGTTTGCGAGGTTTGAGATCTTGTGTCATACCCAGATATCCGCATAGTAGGTTTCCGGCCAGAGTGAGGTAGGGGTTGGTGTCGGCACCGGGCAGCCGGTTTTCAACGCGCCGCGCCGCAGGGCTTGCCTTAGGCACCCGCAAGCCGACGGTGCGATTGTCTTCACCCCATTCGATATTGACCGGTGCATTGCCATTAGCGCCAGGCAAATACCGACGATAGCTGTTCACGTTGGGGGCGAAAATCGGCATCATCTGCGGAATATAGGTTTGCAGGCCGCCAATGTAGTTGTAAAACAAATTCGACGCTGAGCCATCCTTATTGGAAAACAGATTGGCGCCGGATTTAGCATCGGTTAATGATTGATGGATATGCATTGAACTGCCCGGTTCACCGGAGATCGGCTTGGCCATAAAGGTCGCACCAATGCCATGTTTCAGCGCGGCTTCGCGCACCGTGCGTTTGAAGATAAATACCTGGTCGGCCAGTCTGAGCGCTTCGCCATGGCGGAAGTTGAACTCCAACTGAGCGGCCCCCTCTTCGTGAATCAGGGTGTCGATGTCCAAATGCATGTCTTCGCACCAATCATAGATGTCCTCAATGATTGGATCGAATTCGTTGGCCGCATCGATGCTGAAGCTTTGCCGACCGCTTTCCTGGCGGCCGGACCGACCGATCGGTGGCTCCAGCGGAATATCCGGATCGGTGCAGCGTTTGGTGAGATAAAACTCAACCTCTGGCGCAACGATGGCCAACCAGCCTTTGTCTTCATAGAGCTTTAGGACGTTTTTCAGAACGGCACGCGACGACAGCGGCATCAGGTTGCCCATGCTGTCGTAGCAGTCGTGAATAATCTGTGCAGACGGCTCTTGGGCCCAGGGTACGGTAAAGGCCGCCTTCTCATCGGGGCGCAATTCCATATCGATATCTTGCGGATCGAGCAGCCGATAGTAGACCTCGTTATCGGGATAATCCCCAGTGGTGGTTTGCATCAGCACACTTTCGGGTAAGCGAATGCCTTTTTCAGCAATAAACTTATCGGTCGGCATAATTTTACCGCGCGCAATGCCGGTCTGGTCGGGTGTGATGCATTCTATTTCAGTGATCTTATTGGTTTCTAACCACTTGGTAAGCTCTTTCATCTGTTTTCGATTGACTGACGCGCACGACACGCTTCGCCAAAGGCCTCGAATAGTTGTTGTTGAGTGGGGTTTTCCATGACTTGCCATTCCGGATGCCATTGTACAGCAAAACCAAATGACATGGCCTCGATCCGCGCGGCCTCGACGAGGCCGTCCGGTGCCGTGGCTTCTGCGACTAGCCCATCTGCCAGCCGATTAATACCCTGGGAATGCACCGAGTTAATCTGCATCGTTTCACAGCCGTAGATGTCTTTCAGCCGACCTTGGCCACTCAGCTGTACCGAATGGCGCGGCGCAAACTGCTGCTCGAGCGTCTCTGCCTTGTTTTCACGATGGTCGGCCTTGCCAGCAACCTCTTGCACCGCCTGGTGTAACGAACCGCCGAGGGCCACATTAATGTCTTGCAAGCCTCGGCACACTCCTAAAAGCGGGATGTTGCTGCGTATCACCGCGCGCACGATTTGAAAGGCGCTGTCATCACGCGCGGCGTCATAGTCGTAGGGCTTGTCGATCTTGCTTTCCTGATAGTGTGCCGGATCGATCATCGAATAGGCGCCGGTTAGAAAGATGCCATCGAGCCGGGCCAGCCACTGATCGATGGCCTGGTCGTCGAGTACCGCGGGAATGATGACCGGGATAACGTCGGCGGCGAGTGTTAAGGCTCGTAAGTACTTATCGCCGGCGGTATGGAATAGGTGGGGTCCGATTTGCTGTACGTCGGAAATAACCCCGACCAGAGGTTTGAGCTGTGCACTAGTCATCAAGTTCACTCATATTTTCAATATTTCCAGTCTACACGAGCATAAAATATTTTAAACACTCCACAGGATATATTTAGAGCGCCGAGGGGTCCCGTTTGACGGTCGTTGGAATGCTTTTATTGCGGGCTTTGCAACCTAACGGCCGGCGCAGTCTGGGGAACAAAAAAGGCAGCGAATAAAATTGAATTGGCCCGAGAAACCGGCTACATTGTGTTCAATATATCAACCACGTGCACTCAATATTCTGCTCTTGATTGACGTGCCCTCCATCCTGCACTAAATATAACTGCGACCTGTCGACTCAGGTGACCCATGGCTCAGCACTGTTGTAGTCCGACGCAACAATCCCTGCCCCTCTGTCCAGTGTAGACCAAGTAAGTAATGTTCATGTATGGCTTATGGGATAGGCCGCTCGCGCGATCAAAGCGGGTGGCGCCAGAATAGATTTTTTTGCTTAGAAGGTTAGTTGTTAACCTTAATAAAAGGATTGTGCGCCAAGCGCAGTCCACAACGCCCCAACCAGTATGCAAGGCATGACCCTAGATGACAGTTAAAGAAGCGACCGATTTCCTTGAAGCTTTTCCCGATGTAACCACGATCGAACTCCTAATATGTGACCTGAACGGTGTCTTACGCGGCAAGCGCGTTGAAAGAGAGTTACTCGAGCGAGTTTTTACCGTAGGGTTTTATTTGCCCGGATCGGTGATGTCCCTCGATGCCAGCGGGTCAACGGTCGAGGACGCCGGCTTGGGGATGGATCAAGGCGATCGGGATCGACTTTGTTTCCCCATTGCGGGCACGCTGAGCATCGTACCTTGGCATGAGCTCGGTGATCGCGCTCAAGTGCTCTGCACCATGTTCGAAGACGATACCGACACCCCCTTCTTTGCCGACCCACGCCAAGTCCTGGTACAGGCGGTCGAGCGGTTCAGTCAGATGGGGTTTGAGGTCGGCATTGCCATGGAGTTGGAATTTTATTTGCTCGATGCCATTCGCGATGACGATGGCAATCTGCAACCGCCCAAACCACCGGGCAGTTCTCGGCGCATGCGCTCGAACCAGGTGTATTCGATGGACGACCTGGACGAGTATGACTTCTTTATCCGCGATGTTATCGACACAGCCCGTCAGCAGAACATTCCGGCCGATACGGTGATTGCCGAATATGCGCCCGGCCAATTTGAAGTGAACCTGAATTACGGCAGCGACATCTTACAGGCGGTCGATCATTCGGTGCTGCTCAAACGGCTGATCGCCAGCGTCGCAACCAAATATAAGATGGAAGCCACCTTTATGGCCAAACCCTATATTCAGGAAGCCGGCAGCGGTCTGCATCTGCACTTGAGCCTACTGAAAGATGGGGTCAATATTTTCGCCGCCGAAGACCCAACCACCAATCCCTATATGCGCCATGCGATTGGCGGCCTATTGGATATGGCCGACAGCACCCAGGGATTTCTGGCGCCGACCATCAACAGCTTTCGCCGCTTGGCCCCGGATGCCTTTGCCCCGACCACCAAGACCTGGGGCTATGACAACCGTACCGTGGCGCTGCGGATTCCGTCAGGCAGTATCGAGTCTACTCGTATTGAACATCGGATGTGCGGTGCCGACACCAATCCCTACCTGGCCACTGCGGTGCTGTTGGCTGGGGTGACCGAAGGCATTATGAATAAGATTGAGCCGCCGATGCCGATTGATGGCAATGCTTATGAACAGGACCAGCCCTCGGTGGCCGACAATCAGCGCGATGCCTTACGCAATATGGAAAAGGATCCGCGCGTTAACAAGTGGTTTGGCAAAGACTTTGTCGACGTTTATCAGTCGTGTAAATGGTCGGAGTTGCGGATGTTTGAACAGCAGGTCACACCGATGGAGTATGAGCTGCTGCTACCCTACATTTGAGTGATCAGACTGGGGTGTCTGGCCAACTAATCGGCGCGCTGGTAGTTGCTGTAAACGGTCGAGGACTCGACTTCGAGTTTCTTGATACCGCCGATCTTGCCCTGCATATTGAAGGCGTATTGGGCCGGAACTGTTTGGCTGTCGACGCTCATAAACTGAAATGACATAACCATCATCGAAATTTTGATCGAGAACGCGGGCGAAAAGGTCTCGACGTTCTCGATATGCAATTCTAACAGCCGTTGATCCAGAGAGGACATAATCGCATAGCCGGTCAAGGCATCGGCATTGTCATCGGCCAGTTCCCCGATGTGTGGCACAAAACTCAACCAGACCTTGCCGTCTTCCTGTTTCATGAGTTCAACCGAATCGACCGCTACTATGTCGCGGAACTTTACCGGGTCGTCCTCATCCTGTTGGCGATCCCGGCGTTTGAGGAATTTTTTGTTTTGCTCTGCGCTGGCAGGTTCATTGTCGACTTCCAATAATTGCCACTGTGGGTCCTGTTGAGGCTCAAATTGGGCGAAATTGCGCGCCTTCGAGCTTTGCGAGACTTGCTGAAAACTAAAGCGCTGGTGCTCTAAGGTCGCGGCTTCATCCAGTTGAGTCAGGAGTCGATCTTCCCATTCCGAATTGGCTAGGCTCAGGCTTGCTACGCAGGATAGCAGTAAGCCGATACCCCATTTTTTGACGATCTGTTGCATGGGGTGGTCGATCCTTTTAGGGCGCGTTATGACCGCTCTTAGCGGCCCAGCAGTTGGAGTATGTTGCCGGCTGATTGATTGGCCTGAGCCTGAAGGGCAATGCCGACCCGTTCTTGTATCTGATTTTGAACCATATTGATGCTCTCTTTCGCCAAATCGGCATCGGTGATGCGTGATCCACTGGCGACGGAGGATTCAGCCTGTTGGCTCAGGGTGTCGATGCGCGCTGTAAATCGATTCTGCACGGCACCCAGATCGGCGGCCGTTGCGCTAAAGCGGTCGAGCAGGTCATCGGCCAATGCGATGGTATTTTGTGCCTGATCGGCGCTATTGACCGAGACATCGGCGAAACCGAGTTGGGCTACCTCATCTTGCAGGTTATTGGCGGCGATAACTAGGGTGTCGCCACTATCGGGACCAATTTGGTAAACCGAGTCACTGCCGCCGCGAAACAGCGGTTGGCCGTTAAAATTGGATCGCTCCAAAACCGAGTTCATTTGTTCCTTGATTGAGCCGACTTCTTTATTGATCAGTTCGCGATCGGCATCGCTGTAAATACCATTGGCCGACTGGACCGCCAGCTCGCGAATCCGCTGTGTGCCGTCTACTAAGCTGCTGAGGTCGCTGCTTGCGGTTTGCGCCTGGGACATACCATCTCCGGCATTGCGAATGGCCTGATATTGGCCGCGAGTCTGGGCACTGAAGGTTTCACTGACGGCGATACCGGCGGCATCGTCTGCTGCGCCGTTTAGGCGTTGTCCCGAGCTGATCCGATTGATCGATTGATCCACCGAGGCGGTGGCTTGCTGTAACGGACGGGTCGAGGGTGCGGAATGTATGGGACCTACCATGGCAGTATCCTGTTTCGACTATAATGGGACACTCAAGAATAAACCCTGTTTTGACGGCCGTCACCTGAGTGCAGGTTATAAATTGTAGCGAGATTAAAGTGGTTAGTGCCAATTATTTGACGTTACTTTGCAGGCCCGTTTAGCGGGCCTGATCGGGTTGCTCGGCCTGCCATGCCTCGATTGCCTCCTTAGCGGCTCGAAAGGCCTCGATGCCAGACGGAACACCGCAATAAACGGTTGATTGGAGCAAAACCTCCTGAATCTCAGCTTCCGAACAGCCATTGCGTAATGCGCCCCGGACGTGGACCTTGAGTTCGGTCGAGGCCTTCAGCGCCGCCAGAGTCGCAATGGTGATCAGGCTGCGCGTCTGAGGCGGTAAGGCCGGTCTCGTCCACACCTCACCCCAGCAGTTCTCGGTCACCATATCCTGCAATGGCCGGTTAAAATCGGTCGCAGCGTCAATCGCCCGATCGACATATTCATCACCTAAGACGTTACGGCGCATAACCATGCCTTGCTGGTATTTTTCACTCTTCATCGGTATCAGATTCCTAGTTCGGGCGGAAAAGGTGGGCTCGTCGCATCGACCCCACTGAATTTTGCGATGCTCCGCCGATGGTGTCAATCGGCACTTTGACCAATACATCGGCCTGCTTCAGCGTCAGTAGAAGGGCGCTTGAGGCACATCCGAGGCGGGCTAGAAGAGATCCTTGGCCCGATGATAGAGCATGCCCGCGGCTAACAGTGGTGCACGGAATTGACGGCCACCCGGAAAGCGCAGGTGATGTATTTTTTCAAATATTGCGATGCGTTCACTTTCTTGCGCAATATGCTCGGCGATAACATGAGCGGCCAGGTGGGTGGCGTTGATGCCATGCCCGGCATAGGCCTGGGCATAATAGACATTAGGCCGCAAGCGACCGATTTGTGGCATGCGATTGGCGCCGATGCCGATCATGCCGCCCCATTGGTAGTCGATTTTGACCTCGTTCAGATAGGGGAACACTTTATCCATATGGGGTTTTAGCGTCGCCAGGATCGAAGCGGGGTCGCGCCCAGAATAGTTGCACAGGCCGCCGAACAACAGCCGGCGGTCGGCACTGAGACGGTAATAATCGAGCGCGACCCGTTGGTCACAGACCGCCATATCTTGAGGCAATACGCGTTGCCATTGCGCATCGGTTAGCGGCTCGGTGGCAATCAGATAGCTGCCGGCTGGTAATACCTGGCTTTCCAAGTGGCTGTCTAAACCGGCGACATAGGCATTGCCGCAGATTACCAGTCGATCTGCGCTAACCTGGCCGGTGCTGGTACGGATGGTTTGGTGTTCACCGTAGGCAATGTCGAGCACCTTCGATTGTTCAAAAATCTGTACCCCCAACGTTGCTGCCGCCTCGGCTTCCCCCAAGACGAGGTTGAGCGGGTGGACATGACCGCTGCCCATGTCGATTAGGCCGCCGATGTAATTGTCTGAGCCGACCACCTCATGCATCTGGTCGGGCCCGAGGATCTGGGTCTTATACTTATAGCCCACACTGTCGAGCCATTCTTGTTGGCGCTCGAAATCGGCCATATGGCGGGGTTTGTGGGCCAGATCACAAAAGCCCATCTTGAGGTCACATTGAATGTTGTATTGCTCGATGCGTTGCTTGACCAGGTCTACCGCTTCCAGGCCCATCTGCTCAATGGCCTGCACACCGGCTTGGCCCAAGTCGTTGTGAAACTGCTCGGCACTGTGCCCTAAGCCGCGAATTAACTGGCCTCCGTTGCGTCCGGAGGCGCCCCAACCGATCCGATAGGCCTCCAGTAGAACTACCTTGAAGCCGCGTTCGACCAGTTCCAGGGCGGTGTTGACGCCACTGAAGCCGCCGCCAATCACACAGACATCGGCCTCGATCGACGCTTGCAGCGTCGGATAGCTCTGGTGATAACTGCGACTCGCGGTGTAGTAGGAATCCGGATGTTCGGAACTGTGGGTGCGCGGATTAAGCATGAATCACCTGTATTAAGGATCGGGGGTCTTGGGTAGAGGGGACAAATATTGCCCCAGGAGAGTAGCCGTTGAACAGAATGTCGTCCAGCATTGGAACCTGCCTGTGTTAAATCGGCAACAGCTGTGCAATATTTTTGATTCCCTTCCTTTAGCTGTATACTGCGGTATCCAACCTAATATCGAGGAACCGCGCATTGGAAGATGTAGGGACTAGGCTTAAGGCCGTCCGAAAATTGTCTGGCTTTTCTCAGCGAGAACTGGCCAAACGCGCCGGTGTCACCAACTCGACCATCTCGATGATAGAAAAGAATAGCGTCAGCCCGAGCATTAGCTCTCTGCGCAAGGTGCTGTCGGGCTTGCCGATGACCTTACTGGAGTTTTTCGATACCGGCGATCAGGGCAATATGGATCTGCCCGTGGTGTATACGCCGGCTCAGTTCCAGAGAACCCAAACCAATGGTGTATGTTGGGATCTGATCGGTAAGAATTTTCCCAATCCGCAATTAGGCTTTATGCTGGAAACCTATCCCAGCCTGGCCGACACCGGCGTTGAAGGCTATAGCCATGATGGCGAAGAGGCCGGGTATGTAATTTCTGGCAAAATCGAAATAACGGTCGACGAGCAGGTGTTTGAGTTGACCGCCGGCGAAGGCTACTATTTTGACTCTCGTCGTCCGCACCGTTTTCGCAATCCCTTTGCCGAACCCTGTGTCTTGGTGTCGGCCAACACGCCAGCCCATCTATAGACCGCTGGACCATGCCCGTCACGCACTCATAGCGCGGAGCACGAGGGCAGTGGGATCAGCGCAAGTCGGTTAATAACGGCTAAACGGTCCGCTAATTTTGCGCAATAAGTTCCCGGGTCATGTCAGGGAAGGGACCGTCTAGGTCTAACCAAATTAATGAAAAATAGTCACCAAACATCGGGTCATCTATTCGCCCGATGGCGCGGTCATTATAGAAAAAGCGGCTGGTTTGATCGGCGCAAATCTGAAAGCGAAGCCGGTCCTGTTTGCTGATATCCGGCCAGAAGGCATTGAGTTCCTGTAACCAACGCTGTTCCTGTTCCGGATCGATATCAAAGCGCTGCCATTGCTTTTGGGTTTCTGAGAGCAGGTCTTTTTTACTGAACGTTCGCTTGTAAGTCACCTCGAGCTGGAGCGGGTAGATGCCTCGTTGGTAGGTACCATCGGTGGTCTTCAATTCAACATCGTAAACATCCCAGAGCCAAACCTTTAAACTGGAAGAACCGACCAAAAGTGGTGGGGTCTCACAAGTATCGGCCGCGTAAACTAGATGACTCTTAACCGCGATGAGGACGATCATTACCCATTTCAATGTGAGATTGCGCATCGTGCACCTGAACAGAGAGTTGATTTCCAGTGTATACGATTTCAGCATGGAGGTAGACTTGTTCGACGCGCGTTGGCTGGCCGTTTTTTTACTAGCCGTCTTGGCAACGAAAAATATCGGCTCAGATCGCGTTACTCGGCTCGTGCGCCAATTGCCTCGCGCGCGCCAAGACCTGCTCGGACAGGGGCGCCAGTCGTTGGGCCAAGGTTTGGCAGAGCGGCCCGGCGGGTTTGCTTTGCGGGTTGATTTCGATCGCCAGGATCAGGCATATGGCCGGCAGGCGTCCCAGTGCATTGGCCAACTGCAAACTGGCCAACAGCCCATAACCATGACTGGACAACTGCGCCAAGGCGTCGGGCAATTGGGTTAGGGTGAATTCCTGTAGGCTGCCGAGCGGCTGCTGGCCCGACACCATGGCATCGACGATCAGGGTGGGTACCTCGGGCTCCAGCCGCTGCGTTAAGGTGAGGATCGGACGATCGAGCTGTTGGACGCAGAGGCCAATGTCGCTCGGCAGTCGTACCTCGTTCAAGCGCTCCGCCAGACGCCAACCGATCGAGTCATCGCCAAAGGGGGAGCCGAAGGCGAAAATGTTGACTCGTGTCGAGCCAAGGCTGTGTTCATAAGTTGTCATCTTAATTTATCCTCGTCGGTTCAGGCGCAGGTCTAAAAAGTGGGTCGCACAGGAGATGCAGGGGTCGTAATTGCGAATCACCTGCTCGCTTAACAGGCGCAAGGCGTCGGCCGGTTGGTCCAGGCCAAACTGGATGAGACTGCTGCGCAGATCCTCTTCGATGCGGGCTTGGTTTTGACTGGTCGGTGGCACGATGCGCGCGAACTCGATGATGCCTTGGGCATCGGTGCGATAGTGGTGCCAGAGAATACCGCGCGGTGCCTCGGTGCAGCCAAAGCCTTCACCGGCGCGCGGCACCACCCTTAGGTTGGGTGTCTGGGTAGGTCGATAGTCGGAGAGCAGCCGGATTGCTTCGACGACGCTAAAATGAATTTCAATCGCCCGGGCCACTATGGAGTGAAACATATTGCGCGATGGAAAATTTAGGCCCGAGACCAGGGCATTGTCGCGCACCACCTCCGGCAGTTGGGCCCAGTTTAGATTGATCCGAGCCAAGGGTCCGGTTAGATAGGTTTTGCCCTGCAGATGGGAATGCAATGCACTGGAATGAGCCACCTGACTCTCATGGAAGTATCGGTTGTAGTCGGCAACCGCCAGATCCAAGCCGGCACTGGAGCGCAGTCGACCCTGGTTAATGGCGTATTCATCGGGGTGCGATAGGGCAACACTGACGAAATCACTGCTCAGGTCCGTTAGCGGCAGGGTAGCGGTCCAACCGACTAAGGCGGCGGCCTCGGGCTCGATCGCGCGCAGCCGGGTCAGTAACGCATCGGCATCGGCCTGTGCCGGGGCGCGATAAAAGCCGCCGACGCAGGCCCCGACCGGATGCACGGCTCTGCCGCCGAACAGGCTGACCAGATCATTGCCCAGTTCATGCAGCCGCAGACCCCGGCGCAGTTCGTCCGGGTAGCGTTGCGCCATGGCCGGCGCACTGTCAAAACCGAGGAAGTCCGGTGCCGCCAAGAGGTGAATATGCAGGCCATGGCTTTCGAGCCACTCACCGCAATAGAACAGCCGGCGCATGGCCTGCGTCCAGGGTGATATCTGCAGCGCGAAGATCTGCTCCAAAGCCTGGGCCGCACTCATTTGGTAGGCCACCGGGCAGATGCCGCAGATCCGCGCAACCACATCCAAGACTTCCTGATAGGATCGGCCGACCAGCAGTTGTTCAAAAAACCGCGGTGGCTCGTAGATGCGCAATTTAAGGTCATGAATTTGGCCGCGCTCTATGTCCAGTTCCAATGCGCCCTCGCCCTCAACGCGCGCGAGTATGGGTACCCGAATACTGATGTCTTGCGTCATAGTGGTCTCCTCGTGGCGGTGCTTTAGGTCGATTCATGCAATTGGCCAGCTGCCTCGGCGAACGCCTGCGCTTGGCCGTTAATAAAGTTAAAGCGTGCTGCAACTTGCGAGGGTGTCAGACCCATGCGGGCAAAACAGTCTGCCAGGGCCCGGTGGTTGACCTGGTTCGCCGGGCCGAAACAGCCGTAGCAGGCGCGGCCGAGCGCTGGGCATAGCGCGCCGCAGCCGGTTCGGGTGACCGGACCCATACAGGGCTGCTGGCCAGTCACCAAAATACAGCTTTGGCCGCGCTGCTTACAGGTCATGCAGACGCTATCGCTCGACGTGCTCGGTGGTACGCCTTGGAGCAAGGCGGTGATTAGGCTGACAATCTGGTCACTGCCGATTGGGCACCCCCAGACCTCGAAGTCGACCCTGACATGGCGGTCGACCGAGTCCGAACGGGCCAGGCTCTCAATGAGCTCGGGGTGGGGATAGATTGCCTGAGTCCAGGCGGCGACATCCGCAGCGTTCTTGAGCGCTTGAATGCCGCCGCTAGTGGCACAGGCGCCGATACTGACCAGGTAGGTGCAGCCGGCGCGAATCCGTTTGATCCGTTCGCTATCGTGCGCGGTGCTGATGCTGCCCTCGACAAAGGCGATATCGACCGGTGCCTCGGGTTCGACCGGGCCGGCCTCGGCAAAGTGTACGATCTCGACCCGCTCAGCCAGGGTGAGCAAGGCCGGTCCGAGATTCAAAAAGGCCAGTTGGCAGCCATCGCAGGAGGCAAACTTATGGATCGCGATACGCGGTTTGGCAGGAAGATTAAGTTTAGGCATGTTGGGCTCCTAATATCCGCTGATGGCCATCAGCTCTTGCACTTGGGGGTAGGCAAAGACGGGACCATCTTTACAAACAAACTGGCCGCCGAGTTGGCAGTGGCCACAGTGCCCCACGCCACATTGCATATTGCGCTCCATGCTCAGAAACAGCCGATTGGCGGGCAGGCCGAGGTCGATTAGGTGGTCCATGGCGGCCTGCAACATTGCTTCCGGGCCGCAGGCCATGACCAGGGTGCGCTGGGTGTTCATCTCGATCTGTTTCAGCAGATCGACCACGGTGCCGGTATACCAGGGCCACTGCGGTCCAGCCTGATCGGCCGCGAGCAGGACTTGAGTATCGGGAGCGGTCGCCCAAGCGTTATAGCGGGCGCGATAGACCAGGTCACTGGACCGTTTAACCCCTTGCAGAATCGATAGCGCGCCGAACCGGTCGCGCCGCTGCAGTATATATTGGATTGCCGAGGTCACCGGGGCACAGCCCAGTCCGCCGGTTATCACCACGACATCTTGACCTTGGGCTTGGGCCATTGGCCAACCGTGACCGAAGGGGCCACGAATACCAACCTGGTCGCCGGTTTTGAGTCGGGCCATGGCTTGGGTAATGCGCCCAACCACCGCAATGGTGTGCGCATAGCAATCCGCATCATCGGGATCGGAGACGATGGAAATGGGAATCTCACCCACGCCGAACAGGTACACCATGTTGAATTGCCCAGGCTCGAAACGATAACGTTGTTGAATGTCGGGCTCGGTAAAGCGCAAGCGCCAGGTGAAAACGGTTGGGCTCTCCTGGACGCGATCGATAATATCGGCGACCCAGGGTAGGTAAGCATCGCTCTGCAATCGGTTGGCTTTCATGTTGCCTCCTTCGCTAATTCCGGTTTGTTGTGGCACAGCCTGTTCAGCACCTCGATGATATCGATGCCCGCCGGACAACAACTGATGCAGCGGCCACAGCCGACACAGCCGAACTCGCCAAACTGTTGTTGCCAACTGGCAAACTTATGACTGAGCCATTGGCGATAACGTTGTTCGGTGGCGGCGCGCACTACCTGGCCGGCGCAATAGCTGTGTTGGTCACTGAAGCAGGAATCCCATTGCCGACTGTGCTCGCTCTGGCTCAGTTCCAGATTGCTCTGATCCACCACCCGGTGGCAAAAGCAGGTTGGACAAGCTTGGGTGCAATTAGCGCAAGCTAGACAGCGCTCGGCAACGGCGGCCCATTCCGGATGCGTCGGCAGATTGAGCAGACTGAGGCATTCTGCTGGGCTGGGCAGCTTTGGTTGGCGGTGCTGCTGTTGACGATACGCCTCAGCCTGTTGCGCTTGGGCGCGTTTGCGTTGGCTACTGGACGCCGGTCGGGCGTTGAGTCGAGTGAGCACCGAACGGCCGGCCTTGGACCCGGATCGGACCAGATAACCCTTGTCCAATTCGGTGAGCGCCAGATCATAGCCGCGCTCGGCGTTTAGGCTGCCGCCCGTGCCAATGCAAAAACACAGGTCGCCACTGTGCGTGCAGTTCAGCGCAATAACGAAGAGCTCGCTGCGACGCAGTTGATAGCGGATATCGGCATAGGGACCGGCTAAGAAAACTCGATCCTGAATAGCGATGGCCCTTAGGTCACAGGGCCGAACACCGAACAGGGCAACCCGCTCCGGTTCGGGTAAGCTCTGATGAAAGACCAGCTGACCCGACGCATCGGGCCGGGCACACCAGAGCGGCTCGCTTGGTGCAAAGAGCAGCGCTTTGATGCTGGTGGCTGGCACCGACCAGTCAAACGCGCGCTGGCCGGGGTGCACCGGTTGTAGCTCAGCATTCAGTCCGGCGGGGGACGCCGGCGCTGCGCTCAACTTATAGCCGCCGGGCTGTTGCCGATCGCTAACCCCCCAAGGCAGTTGGTCAATAGAGGTCAGTGGAGCGTAGACAATGGCCCCGTCACGCACTTGCGGCCCGATACATTGATAGCCATCCTCGATCAGGGAGGTGAGTAACTCCTTTAGGTGTTTTCGGGCTAGATACTGTTCTTGTTTCATTATTGGATTCCTCAGCTGCGGAGTCGGATTTCCGTCCGCCCGGTTCATTCTCCAGGGACCGTTCATGGGGCCGGTTAACAGATGCGCGGTAAGGGGTCGCCGTGTAACCAGTCCAGTAGGCGAATGCCGCCAAAGGCGGTCTGCAATTCGACCATGGCCTGTGGGTCAGTTGTCACCACGCCAATTCGGCCAGCCCTCTGACCCAAGGGGTGGGCACGCATCTGGGCGAGCAGACGATCGGCCTGTGCCGCCGGACAGATGGCGATCAACTTGCCCTCGTTGGCCAAATAGTAGGGATCCAGACCGAGTAATTCGCACGCCGACTGTACCGCCGGGGCAATGGCCACGGCCTGCTCGTCGATCAGCATGCCGACCCCAGACTGTTGGCAAATTTCATTTAAGGCCGTTGCCAGACCGCCCCGCGTTGGGTCGCGCATGCAACGGATCGTCGGCACCTGACGCACCATCTGTTTGACCAGGTCGTGCAGCGCCGCCGAATCGGAACGAATTGGGCTGGTAAAGCCGAGACTGTCGCGCGCCGAGAGGATTGCCACGCCGTGGTCGCCAATGGTGCCGCTGAGCAGGATCTGATCACCCGGTAGCGCCCGGTCGGCGGAGAGGTCGACGCCGTTGGGCACGCTGCCGATTGCGCTGGTGGTAATAAAGACGCCATCGGCCTTGCCGTGTTCAACCACCTTGGTATCGCCGGTCACGATTGGCACCCCAGCGGCTTCGCTAGCACGGGCCATGGATGCCACGATGCGTTGCAGGTCGCGCAGCAGTAAGCCCTCTTCGAGGATAAAACTGACCGCCAAATACAACGGCTCGGCGCCGGCCATGGCGATATCGTTGAGCGTACCGTGCACCGCCAGCGACCCAATATCACCGCCGGGGAAAAACAGGGGCGAGACCACATGCGCGTCGGTGGTCATCACCAGTCTGCGCGTCGGCACATCAAAACGCGCCTGATCGTTTTTCTGTTGCAGCATGGGGTTATCGAAGGCGCGGATGAAAATTCGCTCGATCAACTGCGCCGAGGCACGACCGCCGGCGCCGTGCACCAGCTCGATGCGCTCCGGATGACCGGCAGCAACAGGTTGCGAGGTTTTCATAGCGCCTCCCGAAGCGGCTGGCGGCCATAGGCATAGACCGCAGCGCAGGCGCCTTCGGCGGAGACCATGCACGCGCCCAATGGATTGGCCGGCGTGCAGGCCACGGCGAAGAGCTGACAGGCGGCCGGGTCGAGTTGACCGCGCAATACTGCCGGGCAAGCGCAACCGGGATGCTCGCGGCTGGGCCGTTCGGCCAGCGGGAAGTGGCGTTCAGCATCGAAGCTCGCAAAGGCCGGTCGCAATGCCAAGGCACTGGCGGCAATGGTGCCCAAGCCGCGCCATGCAAAGGAAGCGCGTAAGCAAAAAACTTGCGCCATATAGTCTTGCGCCAGCCGGTTGCCGTTGGGCCGGACAACCCGATGGTATTGGTTTTCAACCGCGCAGCGCTGGCTGTTCAATTGTCGCACTAGCATCAAAATCGCCTGCAGCAGGTCGAGCGGTTCAAAGCCGGCGATCACAATGGGTTTTCGATAACGCCGCGCCACCTGCTGATAGGCTGCGGTACCGATCACCGTACTGACATGGGCTGGGCCGATAAAACCATCGATCCAGCTGCCCGGATTGGGTGAGTCGGCCAGCAAGGCATCGAGTGCCGCCGGGGTGAGCAGGTGGTTACAGAACACAAAGAAGTTGCTCAGGCCCAGTGTTTGGGCGCGCAGGATGGCCAGTGCGGTGGCTGGCGTGGTGGTTTCAAAGCCGATGGCAAAGAAGATAATCGCTCGCGCTGGATGCTGCCTTGCCAGGGTAACGGCATCATCGATGCTGTATAGCATGCGCACATCGGCGCCCTCGGCCTTAGCCTGCAATAGGGTGCGGCGGTCAGACCCGGGCACACGCAGCATATCGCCGTAGCTGCATAGGATGACTCCGGGCAGGCCGGCCAGCTCAATGGCCTGGTCGACCCGAGCAATGGGTAGCACGCAAACCGGGCAGCCTGGGCCGTGCAGCATTTTAATGGCCTTGGGCAGCAATCCGGGCAGACCATAGCGGTAGATGGCATGGGTGTGGCCACCGCAAAATTCCATCAGGCGATAGGTGCGACCGGGCTCGACCGCCTGGCCGATGGCCTGGACCAGGGTTCTGGCCAAGGCAGCGTCGCGGAACTCTTCAATGTATTTCATCCGTACGCTCCTGTCCGTTTGGGTCGTTTGCCGTTTCGACGCGGCGCGGCTGAAGTTCACTCGCTTCACGCAGCAGCGCCAGGGTCTGCTCGGCGGCGAGCGGGTCGAGTCGCTCCAGCGCGTAGCCGACATGGATAATGACAAATTCACCCAGGCGCACCTGCGGCACCAGGGCGATATTGACGGTTTTAAGAACGTCCCCAACGCGCACCCGAGCCCGGTCGTCGGCCAGCAGCTCGCAGACTTGGGCCGGAATGGCTAGGCACACGGTGCTAACCCCTATCCTGCAGGCTGACGGCATAGTCGGCATAATGGGCGGCCAACAGGGCCTGACCCAAACTGATGCCGGCGTCGTTACTGGGGATCCGTTGGGCACAAAAAACCTCCAACCCGGCCTCGCTCAGCCGAGCGCGCACCTGCTCACGCAGAACGGCATTGAGCATACAACCGCCGGCCAGCACTGCGCGGGTGACCTGGAATATCTTGGCCTGAGCAATTAATTTACGGCTGATGCAATCGGCCATGCCCTGATGAAATAGGCCGGCCGCCTGAATGGGTGAGGTCATCGGTAGCAGTTGGCCAATCAGCTCGACCAGGTCCCATTTCGGGTCGGCCCCGGCCCGTTCTGCTTGACGCTGATCTGACCCATTGAAAGCATAGGGGCTCAGCAGCGCCTCCAGTTCGAGCGGAAATTGGCCATCGTATTCGGCCCAGTTGCGCTGCAAAATAAGCGCCGCGGCGGCATCAAACCAGCGTCCGGCGGAGGCAGTCGGTGGCGCATTGCGCAGCAGATGGGGTTGGCGCAAGTAGTGCCGAGCCAGAGGAATATCGGCAAACCGATGCAGCTGTTGGTCGCGGACCTGAGCCAGTATCAGCGCCGCCAAGGCCGACCGCCAGGGTTCTAGGCTGGCGCGCTCGCCGCCCAGTAGGGGCAGGCTGGGCAGCCGGTCGACATGGCTGAAGGCAAACTTATTGACATAAAAAAACTCCCCACCCCAGGCTTCTCCGCGCAGGCCATAGCCGTAACCATCGACGGCCACGGCGACCAACGGTTGCTGCAATTGGTGCTCTGCCATCACGGCGGCAACATGGGCATGGTGATGTTGGATCGCAACCGCCGACCGGCCCAAAGGCGTTTGTTGGCTGGTGAAATAATCCGGGTGCAAATCGTGCGCAATCAGCGCATGACGAAGGTTAAAATAATCGCTAAGGCGCGCATTGACCGCCCGGTAGCGCTGCCGGCGCGCACGGGAATCCAAGTCGCCGAGATGTTCGCTGGTATAGAAGGCATTGCCCACGGCCAGAGTAATGCTGCACTTTTGCTGCGCACCCAGTGCCAAGATGGTGGGCAGTTTGGTCTGGTGCCAGGGGGTCTTGATTAACGCCGTGCCCCGGCCATTGCGCACCGCATAGCAGCCAACCCCAGACTGGCGCCGGATGCCATCATCGACCGGGGCAACGATGTGCCGATTGTGCCCCGCCACTAGATCGACCGCGCCAGCCAACTGCGCCTCGGCCTCGATTCGGGTCGCTGCTATGGGGTAACCCGGCGCATTGCCACTGGTGACTACCAAGGCGATTGGACTGGCCTCCTGTAGCCAGGCCGTGCCAGTGGGTCGGCCCGCCAGGCCATAAAATAATAGATAGTGCAGGGCGCTGTTCGGCACCATTACCCCCAAGCTGGTCAAATGAGGGGCCAGCTCCGGTTGCGCATTGCGCGCTGGGGCGATCAGTATAGGGCGTTCTGGGGACAGTAAATCGGCCCTGCCGACATCGTTCAAGTATACCCACTGCCGAGCCGACCGGGTGTTCAAGGTCATAATTGCCAGAGGCTTGATTTGGCGCTGCTTAAATCGGCGCAAGCGCGCAATGGCGGCGGGCCGATGGGCATCACAGATCAGTTGGTAGCCGCCGATAGCCTGAATCGCGACCAGACCGCCCGCCTCGATGCTGGCGACAACCTCGCTCAGCGGCCGGTCATAGCGCGGCCCGCAGGTCGGGCAGGAGATGGTTTGGGCGTGAAAGCGGCGGTCTTCGGCAGCGCGATACTGTGCCGTGCAGACCGGACACAGGGCAAAGGCCGCCATGCTGGTGTTCGCTCGGTCGAACGGATAGGTGCGGGTAATGCTATAGCGCGGGCCGCAGTGCGCGCAGCTGATAAAGGGGTACGAAAAGTAACGGCTCGTGGGATTGAACAGTTCTGCTAGACACCGATCACAGGGTGGCAGATCGGGCAGCGGATCTAGGGGCGACCGGCTAGCGTTGCTCTGGGCAATAGTAAAGTGGTGTTCGCCGACTCGAACGGCCAGTTCGGAGCGTTGACAGTCTTCGATACGCGCCGGTGGCGGCAATTGCGCCCAAAATTGCTGACAAAAGTGATCGAGCTGTGGGCCCTGAACTTCCACGATCACGCCGTCGCTGTTGTTACGGATAAAACCGCTCACGCCCAAACGCTGGGCCAGACGATAAACATAGGGCCGCATCCCGACACCCTGCACCTGGCCGCGCAGCAGCAGTTGCACCCGGCGCATCGGCGTCGCGCTAACGGTTGGCAACGGCTTAAGCCGGGTGGTCATTGGGACTGTGCTCGCGAATAAATGCCTGCTGCTGAGTCGTGAGCCACGACAGCCAGGCCGAGAGGTTGCTCTTACGGCCACAGGCGCTGGTTAACACCTCTAGGTTGGGGTTTATTTTTTGGATGTTGGCGCGCGCATGGGCCAAATTAAAATCGACATAGGGCAGCAGATCGCACTTGGTAATTAACACCAAATCGGCGCTGGCAAAGATATCGGGATATTTGAGCGCCTTGTCATCGCCCTCGGTCACAGACAGCAGCACCACGCGCAACGCCTCACCGAGATCGAAATGGGCTGGGCAAATCAGGTTGCCGACATTTTCGATAAAGACCAGCGACCCTGTCTCGGGCCGCAGCTGCTCAAGCGCCTCACTGACCCGTTGCGCATCCAAGTGGCAAGCCTGGCCGGTATTGATCTGCAACGCAGGAGTGCCCGTGGCCCGAATGCGCAGGGCATCGAGTTCAGTCTGTTGGTCACCCTCAATTACATAAGCCTTGGTGCGCGCTGCGAGTCGGCGCAGGGTGGCCACCAATAGGGTGGTTTTACCCGCCCCCGGGCTGGACACGAGATTGAACAGCAGGATTCGTTCGGCCATCAGGCGGTGGCGCAAATCCATGGCTAGCTGGCGGTTATGGGCATAGAGGCTGGTTTGAAATTGGACGCTGTCGTGCTCTGGGGTTTGGGGTGGCTGCCAGCCGGCTGGCGCAACTTTTAACCCAGGGGAACCTAACGCAGGGGAACCCGCCGGTGGATCGATCAGCCGGGTTGGGGTATCTAATGGAGTACAGCCACACGTTCCGCACATAAACAACCTCCAGTTAACGGAGTGTTATATTGGACCAGTAGAGGTAACGACCGGACCGCGCAGCTCGGTTTTGTATCTGGATTCTGAATAGTAAAACGCTGTTACCGTTTTAGCCTGATGTGGGTCAATTATTTAGATTAAAAAACACCTTTACCAACGCTCAATCGATTGAACGAAAAAGCCTATGCGTTCGCGTTCTAAAACGCTCTATTGTATAGAATTAATGTCGCAGCCTGAGTCGATAAATTGCAGGTCGCTGAGGTAGATATCATCGCCTCCGGGTTCCAGCACCAACGGCCAATGGCCGCAGCGAACGCAGCCGGCGGATGCATAGACAATGGCGCCGCGCCGACCGCAATTATCGCACACAGCCATGGCCGCAACCGACACCAATTCAAGCTGGCAAGCCGGATGCAAGGCCTGATCGCGTATGGCGCCAAAGGCAAAAGCAAAGGCATCGGCATCGACGCCGGCGAGCGAGCCGATGGCGACGGTAATGCGACGCAATTGGGTTATTGGCCGCGGGCCAACGCGCTCGCGCACCAAAGTGACTAAGGCCTGACACAGCGACAGTTCGTGCATTGATCTTACCTCCTGTCGGCGGCAACGCTGCGCACTAGCTCAATCGCTATCCACGTCCCACATCTGCGCAGTGAGCGCCTGCGAGACCTAAACGTTATAGATATTAGCCATGCCGCGAGCTATCGCGGCGACCCCGGTGCGTTGCAATGCTTGGTATTTCTAATGGTTCAGCTGTCTAGGCCGCCCATGCACAGGTATTTAATTTCCAGGTATTCGTCGATACCGTGTTTGGAGCCTTCACGACCCAGGCCGGATGACTTCATGCCGCCGAAGGGTGCTGCGGTATTGGAGATAATGCCTTCGTTAATACCCACCATGCCGTATTCCAGGGCCTCGGCAACGCGCCAGATGCGGCCGATATCACGGGCGTAAAAGTAGGCCGCCAAACCGAATTCGGTGTCATTGGCGATCGCGATGGCTTCTGCTTCGCGGCTGAACTTCATCACCGCCGAGACCGGGCCGAAAATCTCCAGTTTGGCGATCGGCATATCGTTGGTTACCTGGGTCAATACAGTGGGCTGATAGAATGAGCCGCCCAATGCATGCGGCGCGCCACCGGTAACTACCTGGGCGCCCAGGGCGACCGAGGCCTGAACCTTACGGTCGATCTCGGCCATCGCCTGGGGGTGGATTAGTGGGCCAATAATCGTGCCCTCGGCCATGCCGTTGCCGACCGTAAGTTGCTGCACCGCTGCGGTCAGTTTCTCGACGAAGACATCGTAAACACTGTCCTGCACCAGGAATCTATTGGTGCACACGCAGGTTTGCCCGGCGTTGCGGTATTTCGACATCATTGCGCCCTTCACGGCGGCATCGATATCGGCATCGTCGAAGACGATAAAGGGCGCGTTACCGCCCAACTCCATGGAGACTTTCTTGACCGTGCTAGCCGCCTGAGCGATCAGCAACTTGCCGACCGGGGTGGAACCGGTAAAGGAAAATTTAGCGACATCCGGGCTTTCGGTTAATACCTTGCCAATGCCGCGCGCGTCGCTGCCGACTACGATATTGAATACCCCTGCTGGGATGCCAGCCATTTCGGCCAGCTTGGCCAGCGCTAGGGCGGATAGGGGCGTCTCGGATGCGGGTCGAATCACAAAGGTGCAGCCGGCGGCGAGGGCGGGTGCGGCCTTACGGGTGATCATCGAGTTGGGAAAGTTCCAGGGGGTAATGGCCGCAACCACGCCAACCGGCTGCTTAATCACCACATAGCGTCGGTCCGCAGACGGGCTGGGGATGGTCTCGCCGTAGACGCGCTTGGCTTCTTCGGCAAACCATTCAACAAAGGAGGCACCGTAGCCGACTTCAGCAGTGGCCTCGGCCAGCGGCTTACCCTGTTCTAAGGTCATGATCAGTGCCAGATCGGCCTTGTATTGGATCATTAGGTCGTGCCAGCGACGCAGCAGGATGGCGCGCTCATTGGCGGATTTTGCGCGCCAGGCGGGCAAGGCGCGTTTGGCCGCGGCCACAGCCTGTTCGGCCGTCGCGACGGTCCCGTCGGCGATCTGGGCCAGTAACTCGCCGGTGGCCGGATTGGTGACATCAAAACGTGTGCTGCTGGCCAGCCATTGGCCATCGACATAGGATTCGGTGGCGAACAGTTCAGGATTTATGGTCATAGTCTGAGTCTCGTTGAATCGAAATAAGGAACGTGCCAAGGGTGCTATTTGGTTTTGAATAACCGTTAAGTACAAAACCTGCGAACAATGGTTTGGTATGGTGCAAATCTGACGTGCATCATCCTCCAATGTAGCGAAATTCTCCATAGTCCATTAGTCCGCAGCCAATAGCGGAGTGTGTTGCACGCCGACTGCGCGGCTGTCTGGCCTTGGCCTTAGCCCTGCTGCTTGAGCAGTTGCTCGGCCTGGTGTCGATGTCTGCGTTGGATGGTGTCCAAGTCTTGATCGACAAGGCGGTGATCGGTCACCCGCCAGCGGCCGGCAACCATAACATGTTCGGCGCGATGAGCCCCGCACAGCACCAAGGCCGCGAGGGCATCGTGGGCGCCGGAGAAACGTGCCTCCGCGAGCGAAAAGAGCGCCAGATCGGCCTGTTTACCCACCGCCAGCTCGCCTATATCGTCGCGATTCAAGACTTGGGCCGAGCCCTTGGTGGCCCAACGCAGAGCATCCAGATGGCTGACCTCATCGGCCTGATAACGCAATCGGCCAATCAATAACGCCTGACGCACTTCTTGTATCAGGTTGGAGCCGTCATTGGACGCCGAGCCATCGACGCCCAGACCTACCTTAACCCCAGCCGCCTCCATCTCTTTCGTACGGGCTATGCCCGAGGCGAGCACCATATTGGAACTGGGACAATGGCTCACCCCGATGCGCGCCGCGCCCATGCGCTGAATCTCCGCATCGTTAAAGTGGATGCCGTGCGCCAACCAGGTGCGCTCGTGTAGCCAGTCGACCGACTCCAGATAATCGAGCGGCCGCAAACCAAACATCTGCAGGCAAAACGCATTCTCATCGAAGGTCTCGGCCAGGTGGGTATGCAACATCACGCCGCGTTGTTTGGCCAACGCGGCGGTTTGCCGCATCAGTTCGGAGGTAACCGAAAAGGGTGAGCAGGGCGCCAGCGCTATCTGCACCATGGCGCCGGCACCCCTTTGGTGAAAGCGCGTGATGACCCGCTCGCAGTCGCGCAGAATCTGCTCATCGGTTTGCACCGTCGACTGCGGCGGCAGACCGCCATCCCGTTCACCCAAGCTCATCGAACCGCGCGTGAGCACAACCCGCGAGCCCATCTGTGCGGCCGCCTCAACCTGGATATCGATGGCCTCGGTCAACGCCAGCGGGAACAGATAATGATGATCGGCCACGGTCGTGCAGCCGGACAGGAGCAGTTCGGCCAGGCCCAACTGGGTCGCGCTGTGCAACATCTCCGGCTGCAAGCCGGCCCAAATCGGGTAGAGGGTTTTTAGCCAGGGAAATAACCGCTTGTTAAGCGCCGCCGGCACCGCCCGGGTTAGGGTTTGGTAGAGATGATGGTGGGTATTGACCAGGCCGGGCAGCAACACCAGATCCGTGGCATCGAATTCTTGATCGACGGCCGCAACCGGCTGCGCGCCGAGCGCGACCAATTCGACAATGGTCGTGCCGCGAATCAGGATACCGCCGCGGGCATCTTGGGCGTTGGCGGTAAAGACCGCGCGTGGATTTTTAATCCAGATGGTTTGCGTCATCGTAGAGTTCCGTTGGTTTGGCGCGATCAAAACACAGAATTCAGGGTCTGAAAAGCCCGATCGACTCGCGCGGCCAATAGGCTAGTTCGCCGGCACTCCTTCAGGTTAGACACGCAGTTACGTTACCCGGCGTCGATGCAGTGGCGCGCGATGGTTGATTAGCCCTCAGCCTGTGCTTATATTAGGTCATCGCATCACGAACGAGGCCATTCTCGTGTGGCCCATGTGCCGGCAACGGACAATGGTCATACCGGCTAGCCGAACGCAGCAAATAACCGGTCATCTTGCTTGGGCGGCCGGGGTATTTGGGGTGTGACGGAGCCGAAGGCGCTTTATCCAATCGACAAAAATAATAGTTACGGCAACAGGTCGTAAGGAGATATCCGATGACAGCACGGCGCGTCGCTAACGCAAGCGGTCCATGGCTCGCAGCCTATCAGAAGGCGCGTGAGCGGACCGAGACCCTGGTTAAACCCCTGAGTGAAGCCGATCAAACGGCGCAATCGATGCCCGATGCCAGCCCGGTGAAGTGGCATCTGGCGCACACCAGCTGGTTCTTTGAAACCTTTGTACTGAAACCCAATTTACCCGGCTATTCGGCGTTCGATCCCGCTTTTGAATATCTGTTTAACTCCTATTACAACAGCATCGGCGAGCAGTTTCCGCGCGCCCAACGGGGCGCGATTACCCGCCCCGGCGCGAGTGAGGTGCTGGCCTATCGGCACCATGTCGACAAGCATATGACCCAGCTGCTGAGCCAATTGAGCCCCGAACTGCTCAATAGCCTGGACACTTTATTGCCGCTCGGCTTAGCGCACGAAGAACAGCACCAAGAGCTGTTGATTACCGACCTTCAACATCTGTTTTCAATCAATCCGCTCTACCCGGCGGTGACCCTGCCGGTACAGGCCTTTGCCCCGGTCGCCGCGCTCGGCTGGTGGCCTTTCCCGGGCGGTTTGGTCGAGATTGGTGCGCCCGCACCAGGCGATGCATCGGACGTCCACGTCGACGATTCACCAAGCTTTCGCTTCGACGATTCACCAAGCTTTCGCTTCGACAATGAGTCACCCCGGCACCAGGTGCGCCTGTACCCCTTTGCTCTAGCCGATCGCTTGGTCACCAATGGCGAATACGCGGCCTTTATCGATGCCGGTGGCTACAACGAGCCACTGCATTGGCTGTCAGAGGGTTGGGCGTGGCGGTGTCGAGAACAGATCAGCCAACCGCTCTATTGGTTACGCCGCGCCGAGCAATGGTGGCAATACAGTTTGGCCGGGCTGCACGCGCTCGATCCGCATGCGCCGGTGCGCCATATTAGCCTGTTTGAAGCCATGGCCTACGCACAGTGGTGTGGCTGCCGCTTGGCCACGGAATTCGAATGGGAGCATGCGGCGGCCCGGGTCGAGCCGTCGGACTCGGTTTATGACCCGACCATCCTGGCCCCCCAGCCGCAGTCCCAGTCAGCGGATCAGCTCTATAATTGCCTCTGGCAATGGACCCAATCGCAGTACCAGCCCTATCCCGGTTACCGGCCGGAAGCCGGCGCGGTGGGTGAGTACAATGGCAAGTTTATGAGCAATCAGTTTGTACTGCGTGGCGGTTCCTGCATTACGCCACCGAACCATATTCGCGCGAGCTATCGGAATTTTTTCCCGGCCGCGACCCGTTGGCAATTTAGTGGCATAAGGATGGCAAAGGATGACTGACCTCAATATTCACCGTCAAACGCAGGTCAACCAGGACGATCTGTTTCTGCAAGATATCTTTGCCGGTTGGTCGGCCGTTGGCCAAAAAACTCTGCCGTGCAAATATTTTTACGATGAGAAGGGCTCGCAACTGTTCGACCAAATTTGTCAGACGCCGGAGTATTACCACACTCGAACGGAACTGGCGATTTTGGCGCGCGCCTTGCCGGAGGTCGCGCAATATATTGGGCCTCATGCCGATATTTTGGAGTTCGGCTCCGGTGCCGGGATCAAAATCCGCAAGTTGATCGAGGCCCTCAGTTCGCCGCGCACCTATATCCCAATCGACATCAGCGAAGAAATTTTGCTCGCCAGCTCAGCGCAGTTAGCGCAACAGTATCCCGAGCTGGCGGTGTTTCCCGTGGTGGCCGATTACCTGTCACCGATCCAATTGCCCGAGCAATTTAGCCACCAATCCGAGCATAAAAAGCTGGTGTTTTTTCCCGGCTCGACGATCAGTAATTTTGAGCCCCAGGCGGCGATCCACTTTATCAAACACATTCGCGCCTTGTTGGGCGAGGGCGATGCCCTCTTGATCGGGGTCGACCTGGTGAAACCGGCTGAACGCATATTGGCCGCCTATAACGATGCTCAAGGGGTAACGGCCGCCTTCAATATGAATTTATTACAGCGTATCCAAAATACTTATCAGACCGATCTGGATCTGGACACCTTCTGTCATCGGGCGATCTATAACGTTGAACGGTCGCGCATCGAGATGCATCTGATCTCCACGGTGCAGCAGGACATTCAGATCGAGGGTCGGCGTTTTGCCTTTGCCGAACGGGAGAGCATTCACACCGAAAACTCCTACAAGTATTCGCTCGAATCGTTTCAGTTGCTGGCGCGCAATGGCGGCTTCGACTGCACGCACTGCTATACCGACGCGCAGCAGCTGTTTTCGGTGCACTATTTGACGGCGAACTAAATGCCGCTCAATCTCAACCAGATCAGCGCCGCGGCGGTGGCCACAAAGAGGCTCAGCAGGGTGGCGGCGAGGATCTTGTTGGTGAGTTTCATCCGGCGTATGGCAAGGCTTACAGAAGTCATGCTTGGCTCCCTAAAAACTGGTTATACAGTTCACGTAATTCATTTGGGGTGACCGCCAATAGGGCGGCCTCATGGAAGATACGCGGCAGTTTGGCGTCAATAAAAGCCACTTTTTTTAACGCCTGAACGGTCTGCTTGCCGTGCTCATTGACGAAATAGCCGACCCCCCGCCGATTGGAAATAATGTCGTTGTCCTGCAAGTAGGCGAACGAGCGCATCACCGTATTGGGATTGACCTGGACCAGCGCGGCAAGCTCCCGGATCGACGGGATGCGTTCCTGTTCGGGCCATGCTTCGGTGAGAATCTGCTCGGTCATAAAGTCGGCCACCTGTAAGTAGATGGTACTGGCGGAGTCAAATTGAATCATAGCTCCAACTCCTTAAAGCGTAGGTAAGACAGGCCCCAGAAAAAGCCAAAATAGAGAACGCTTAGCAGACTGCTGCCGACCTGGGTAAAGAGGCTCGAGGTGAACTCTAACCCGGTACTGCGCAGCGCCAGGAATTTGCCGATATGGATGGCATCGCCATTAAGCACCTGGGTTTCAAAGTTGGCAATGGTGGCGTTGATGAGATCGCCGAGCAGCCAGTTCACCAAGGCAGCGGTGTAGAACAGCCAGACAATCAACAGCAATGATAGGGCGCCAAAGATTTTTATCATCGGCCGTTTTTTAAAATAAATAGCACTGAAAAATAACAACGGATGGAGCCAGACGTAGAGCTTAAATAACTGCAGCGCCTCCAACCCGACGGGATTAAAGATCGGCACCAAGTTGCCCCAGCCAAACAGGCCCACCAACAGATTGGCCGTTAGCGTTGAGACCGACAGCACCAGCAAAAAAATCAGCACCACTAGAAAGCTGGTCAGGAAGCTGCTCAACCACTTCTCGAACGGGTCGGCGGGCAGCATTAACCATTGGGCGGCAGAGCCTGCCTGCTTATATTCATCGAAGGTATGGTTGCCCAACTCCAATTGGGCCATAAAGAGCAGCGCGAAGGCGAAGATGCCCGAGTAATCGGTAAAGGTACCGACCGAACTGATGTGGACCATTAGCACCACGGCCGTCGCGATCAGCCAGGTCAGGCCGATATCGCGGATCACCCGCTGGGGTTTGGAGCCCTGTTTGGCGAGGATCAGTTGGTATACACGAGTGGGGTTCATAGCCGTGGCTCCTGCGCTACGGCCGCCATCAGGCCGGGATAATTTTGATCAAAAGCATTGAAGAGCAGTTCCAAATCGATCTCGGTCGGCTGCTCGTGGCCTCCGGCCACCAGTGAGACCGGACTGCCCAGCCGCAACTCCGAGTGCAACACCGTGCCAGAGGTAACCGGGCCGTGTACCTGGCTAATGTAATTGGGCAGTTCGGCCAGATCAAACCAATGCGCCGACCCTTCATTCATCATCACCACCGAGTCGATAATCGATTCCAGGTCGCGCACCTGGTGGGTGCAAATCAGCACGGTCTGTTCGGCCGTTTGGTGGGCAATGACGGACTCGCGAAACAACGCCTTGGACGGTATATCCAGGCCATTGGTCGGTTCATCCATCAACAGCACCTGAGCACCGGTGGATAGCGCAAAGGCGATGATGAATTTCTTGCGCTGCCCGAGCGACAGCGCGGTGAGCTTTTTGCCGTCGTCGACACTGAGCCGGGCCAATAGCTCGGTGCATTGGCGGTGATCGAATTTGGGGTAAAAAACACTGAAACGTTTGATATAGGCAACTGCGCTGATCGCCGGTAAGGCATTTTCTTCCGGCACCAGATAGAGGTCTTGATAGAGCGCGGTCTCGCGCCGCCGCGGCGTACGCTCGAGCACCGCCACCGCACCCTCGGTTGGGCTGAGCAGACCAGCGAGTAACTTAATCAGGGTGGTCTTACCGACGCCATTGGCGCCGAGTATGCCGACACTGCGGCCGGCCGGAATGGTCAGGTTTAGACCCCTAAAAACGGCCGCCTTGGCACCGTATTCGAATCCGAGATTGGAGAGTTGTATCATCTGTCTGCCATCATGTGTATTAGATTCCTAGTACACTAGCCAGGGGCGTAACTTAATGCAATGCCTATTTGTTGATGGGGTTGATTTTGCCTGCGCGGTGATGTCCAGCGCATTACCGAGGTGATTCCGGTCAGCATCGTGGCGCATGCCATTAACACTGTTCGCCAACGTTCCCATGCCAATGTTGTGCTGAACCCGCTAAGAGGCCGAGAGGGGGCGATGGAATTGATTGAGACGCTGGCCCCAGTTTTTGCTCAGCGAATGTTCTCTTAGCTGGCTTGAACTTAGCAATGCGGCGCGCCAGGATGATTTGGGGCAACGGCGGACCATGCCCATAA